>NZ_JAJGRC010000002.1:0-300000 GCF_020786625.1 Salinicoccus sp. RF5 | reverse complement strand
CTCCACCGCCTCGAGGGAAAGCAGTTCCCTCGTATACCGCCTGCCCCTGGCATACTGCCATGCCGCGAAAATGACGAGGAGCACACTATTGATGGCAACGATATAGAGGACGGAAAGATCCGGGATGGCCGCATCCAGAAGTCCAAGCAGCAGAATCATCCCGTTGAAAAGGAGGAACAAAAGCCACCAGGGCAAGTGCTGCTTCAGATACATCAGTCTCACTCCTTCAGCATATAGCCGAGTCCGGTTTTTGTAATGATGGCATCTTCAAGACCCATCTCCTCGAGCTTTTTGCGTATGCGGTTGATATTGACGGTCAGCGTATTATCGCTGATGAACTTCGCATCATCCCACAACTGTTCGATAAGCGTCTCCCTTGAAACGACCTGATTCCTGCTCCCGACGAGTATGGAGAGGATGAAGGATTCGTTTTTGGTAAGATCAAGGACATTCCCCTCCCTCGAGACCGTGAGCTTTTTGAAATCAAACACTGCGCCACGGAATCCGACCACATCCATATCCTGCTCTCTGTACTGGTAGGCACGTCTCAGGAGCGCCTGGATCTTTGCCACCAGCACTTCGAAGTTGAAGGGTTTCTGTATATAGTCGTCGCTGCCCATCTGCATGCTCATCACCATATCCGACGGATGATCCCGTGAAGACAGGAAGATGATCGGCACACTCGATATATCACGGATCCGCCTGCACCAGTAGAACCCGTCATATTTCGGCAGCGTAATATCGATGATGACCAGGTCCGGTTCAGACTGGATGAAGTCATGCACGACATTGCCGAAATCGGACACCCCCGTGACCGTGTGGTCCCATTCCCCAAGGCGCAATTTCAACTCCTCATAAAGCGTCATGTCGTCTTCAACAATGAATATTTTCGACATTATGGCTTCCCCCGATTTCTTTTGCGAAAAATAAATATCCAGTTCCCATTATAGAGGAAACTGGATATTTTGCATCGTTTTCTATGACTGTATCGTGTAGTCCGTCTGCATGTCCCACTCATGGACCTCATAATGACGGGCGCCGCTGGTCACATAGGGGTCCTGTCTGACGATCTCTTCGACCGCTTCAAGGGATTCCCCCTGATAGATGACGAGGCCGCCGGCGCCATCGGCAAACCTCCCATACATGAAGACATGCCCGGCTTCCCTCTGCTCCTTCAGGAAGTCCAGGTGCTGCTGACGGTATTCCTTGCTTTTCTGTGCATCCTTCATCGGTGCCAATGCTGCAAAATATTTCATTCCATCCCTCTTTCCAAATCTTCTTTCCTATATATTACCATCATGTTGCCATGTTTTTCTATATCTGTTTGGCTTTCAGGAGCAGCCTCAGGAAATAGGGTCCGCCGATCAGTGCCACTACGATGCCCGTCGGGATGATCATCGGAGCAAGCAGCAGCTTGCCGACGAGGTCTGCTCCCGTAAGGAGTACCCCGCCGATCAGAAGGGAAGAGAAGAACAGGATCTTCATATTCTGACCGAACAGGAGCCTTGAGATGTGCGGTGCAATCAGACCGATGAAGCTTATGGCACCACATACGCTCACCGCAAGGCTCGAGAGCATCGCAGACAGGATGATCAGAATGATCTTTTCCTTGTTCACATTCATGCCAAATCCGATCAGCATTTCATCATCCAGGTTCAGCATCCCCATCTCCCTGATGCGGAAGAAGACAAAACCCACGATGATCAGGATATACGGCACCGATATGAAGACGAATGGCCATGTATCCCCCCATATGTTGCCGGCGAAATAACGGTTCAGCATCTCCATCTGGGTTTCATCGAACATGGACGTGAATACATAGACGAAGCCGGTCACCCCCATCGCCGTAGCAATACCGATCAGGATGAATATGTTGCTTTTGAACGTCCCGCCCATGAATGACAGGAAGAAGATGATGAGTACCGTCGCAAGGCCGCCGATGAAGCTCATCAGGGGCAGTGCATACAGGTGCTGGCTCATCGAGCCGCTGACGAACATGATGAAGAGGACCACGCCGAATCCGCTGCCGGCATTGACACCGATGATGCCCGGGTCGGCAAGCGGATTCTTCGAGATGACCTGCAGTATGAGACCGCTCAATGCAAGGGCTGCGCCACAGACCAGGGTGACGATGATGCGCGGCATCCTGAACTCGAACAGTACGAGCCGCACATCCTCCCCTGCCTGATTGATCAGTAGATCCATCAGGTCGCCGGGAGCCAGACTGAAGGTACCGGTAAGCAGATGAGTGACTACGATTGCGATGAGCAGGGCGATGATGATGATGAATTTCATACTGTTACGCATATTTCCGCCCCCGCTTCTTGATGATGTAGATGAAGAAAGGCAGGCCGATCACCGCGATGATGGCGTTGACAGGTGTTTCATTGAATACTCTGGCGAACATGTCGGATAAGGCGAATATCATCGCCCCGAGCATCCCGGTATAGATGATGGTGAACCGGTGCATATTGCCGAAAAGCATCTTGACGATGTGGGGCACAAGCAATCCCAGGAACACCACGTTACCCACCATGGCAACGGCCATGCTTGCAAGCATGATGGCAAGAACCAGCGTCACTCCGCGATAGAGTGTCTGATTCTGGCCGAGCGAAACCGCCATTTCATCCCCGAACAGGAGGATATCAAGCTCCTTTGCCAAAAAGAGCAGTACGGTCGCAAGCACCAAGGCAATCGGAAAGACCAGGACGATATTCGACATCGACTGTCCGGCAGCACCGCCTGCCGTGAAGAACGCAACATACTGGCCCAGGCCGAATGTGATCACCAGAAAATCCGTCACCGCATAAAGCAAGAGGCTGATTCCGGCGCCGGCCAGAATCAGGTGCATCGGAGAGCGGTAGCGGGTCATTGAAAGGATCACCAACCCGACCAGCATGCCACCGATAAAACCGATGCCCATCACCCCGATGAACGGCAGTGTAGGAAGCACCAGCGCCCCGACGATGATCGCCAGGTTGGCCCCGGCATTGATGCCGAGTATGCTCGGCTCACTCAGGTCATTGTGCGTGACGGACTGGAGGACGAGACCCGATATGCTGATCATGAAGCCGGCGAGCAGTGCGCCGAGCACACGGGGCATCCGGATTTCGTACAGGATCTGATGGGCCTGATCCGTCATATCCAGGCTGAAAATCACCTCAAGCACCTGCTGGAGCGTGTATGTATTCGTTCCGAACATCATCGCTGCCACAAAAGACAAAAGAATGCCCATCGCTACGATGGGCAAAGGATACCATTTACGATCCATGCTGGACCTCTTTGACTGTCTGGCAGAACAGATCATAATCTGCGAGAATCGGTTTGCCTGTCAGCGGATCGATGGTGATTTTTCCATTGATGTTGAATACATTGTTCAGGATGTCATTTGTCAGCACATCGGTCGGATGGCCACTTTCTATGATTTCACCCTGATCCATGATGATGAGGTGATCGGAATATTTTATTGCGTGGTTGATGTCATGCAGCACCATCACGACCGTCTGCTTCGTCTGTTCATTCAGCCGTTTGACGATGTTAAGTGTCTCAAGCTGGTGGTGGATGTCGAGGTATGTCGTCGGTTCGTCGAGCAGCAGGACATCTGCCCCCTGTGCGAGGAGCAGGCTGATCCATACGCGCTGTGCCTGACCGCCTGAGAGCTCGCTCATCATGCGGTCACTGAACTCGATGGCGCCGGTCTCCTTGAGCGCCCAGTCGATGATCTTATAGTCGTCCGGTTTCAGGCTCTGGAACCGTTTCAGGTGCGGATACCGGCTGAAGCTCACCAGGTCGCGCACTTTGACATCATACTGGAGGCGGTTCTTCTGGGAGAGTATGCCAACCTTTTTGGCGACATCCTTCGACTTCATCTGACGGATATCCATATCGTTGATATAGACACCGCCCTCCTTGGCTGAGATGATTCTCGAAATCGTCTTCAGCATCGTCGACTTGCCGCAGCCGTTCGGGCCGATGATGGTCGTCACCTTGCCCTCCACCAGCTCCATATTGATGCGATTGAGGATCGTGCGCTCATTCAGTTCGACTTTTATATCTTTCAGCATTACACTCGTCATCCATGACACCTGCCTATTTTTATTTCGTCAATGCGTCTACAATGATCTCCTTCTGGTATTCCAATGAATAAGGGTCGTTATAGTAGAATGTCGGGGAATCGAATTCGATGACATTGTCATTCTGTACAGCGTCGAGGCCGTTCCATACTTCCGTGTCCTTGTAGGCGTTGTCCGCACCGGAATCACCCGTGCCGACGAACATGTAGTCGCCCGCATATTTCTCTATCTCCTCAGCGGAAATCTTCTTCCAGCCGGTTTCGACGACTTCGTCCTGGACGGCTTCAGGCACTTTTACATCCAGCCCCTGATAGATGATTTCGGTGCCGCGGCCCCAGTTTGTACCATATACATATATGTCTTTGGCGAACTGCTCTATGACGCTTGCGGTTGTATCTTCACCGATGGCCTCCTGGACCACTTCACGGTCCGCTTCAAGTTCTGCTTCCCAGTTCTCGATCCACTCTTCCGCCTTCTCTTCATTGCCTGTAATCTTACCTAGTTCCCTATGGATGTCAAGATAGTTCCACTTGGCATAATCGATTGGAATTGTAGGAGCTACCGCTTCCAGTTTATCTAAATTTTCGTCGGAATTAAAGGTAATTATCAAATCCGGGTCAACGTTCATCACCTGTTCAATATTCCCCTCTTCAATCAGCTCGATGCCCTCAGTGTATGGCTCAAGCACTTCGCTTTCCGTCACCCTCGCATGCGCGCCGACGACGTTGGCATCCATGTGCATCAGATTCCCGAAATAGCTCATCCCGAGGATGACGATGCGCTGTGGATCTTCAGGAATCTCTATCTCCTCGCCTGCATCAGTCGTGTAGGAGACCATGCCGCTTGAAGCATCCTCTGCCGAACCTCCGCTCGTCTCTCCTGCTGCCGATTCATCCGTCGCTTCTTCTGACGATTCCTCTGAATTGCCACATGCTGCAAGAACCAGTACCATAAGTATTGCGAATAACCCGATGAACTTTTTCATTTTTCTACCCCGCTATGATTTATTTGAGTTGTCGATATTGATAATCATTCTCATTGACTATATAATAAACGAGAATAGGGGAAATTTCAATAGAAATGGGGAATGGCCATGAATATTTCTGACACACTCATCATCGGCGGAGGGCCTGCAGGTTTGTATGCAAGTTTCTATGCAGGGCTGCGCGGCATGAGTGTCCAGCTCATCGATCATCATTCGGAACTTGGCGGAAAACTCAATATATATCCCGAGAAGATAATTTGGGACATCGGCGGCATCCCCCCTCAGCCGGCTGAGGATATCAAACAACAGATGATCACCCAGGCAAAGACCTTCCACCCTGAAATCCATGTCTCGACGACATGCCAATCGGTCATCCGCCACGCGGACCACTTCGAAACCGTAACCGACCGGGGATCCTTCTACAGCCGGACACTGATCATCGCCTCCGGACGCGGCATCTTCACTCCAGTCAGGTTGAAGATCGAAGGCGCTGAAGCATACGAACTGACGAACCTTCACTATACCGTCAAAAGGCTCGAACGCTTCAAAGACCGGAATGTGCTCATCTCAGGCGCCGGCAATACGGCGGTCGACTGGGCGGATGCACTCTCGGAAGTCGCTGCCTCGGTCACGATGGTCTACAGGAGTGAAGAAATGAAGGGGCATGAAGCGATGATCGCCTCCCTTCACCGGAAAGATAATATTCAGATGTGCGCGCAGTGTGCAATAGAGATGCTCCATCCGAACGATGCCGGTGATGCCATCGCCTCGGTCAAACTCAATAATGGTCTGTCACTCGATGTCGACGATGTCCTTGTCAGCCACGGCTATGAATCAAACTGTGAATTCCTCAACTCCCTTGAAGGCGACATCAGGTACAACGACCATCAGATGATCAAGACCCATGATGTCGCGGACACACCCGTGCCCGGCATCTATGCCTGTGGTGACCAGATCGTCTATGACGGCAAAGTCCGGCTGATCGCCGGATGCTTCACAGAAGCCGCCCAGGCAGCCAATCATGCGAAGACATTCATCAAATCGGATGCCCCTGAAGATGGCATGGTCTCCTCACACAATGACATCTTCAAGGAAAAGAACAAGGCTCTGATCCGGAAGATGCACTGATAGGTCAGTAGAACTCGCATGTCGGGCTTGACGCAGTTATTCCGGCAGAGCAGACCGTCATCTTTATGGCAGCGAAAGCTGCCTCTTTTTATTGTACCTCCACTAGCTTCAATGTAAGTTTGACCGGGCTTCTTTCAACACATACATCCCTCATCAATCCAGCATATATGCCAGCTTTTCAGATATTTTCCTCGGCTCACTCATACTGTCGAACTCGAATTTTTCGCCATTTATGAAGACCGTCGGCACAACCAGAATTGAACGCTCCAGCGCCTCCTTTGTAATATCGAGGCTCAAGTTCATCGTACTCCTCTGCTCCTGGCAGCCATACTCCTGCTCCATCATCTGTTCGATTTCCCCGCTGTCGAGATGCGCCCATTCCTTCTGTGTCAGGAACAGGGACTTCATGATTTCATATGCTTCATTGGGCTGGTTATAGTCCAGAAAAAGGTTGGCTATCGTACCATGGAGCAGCCGCACCTTCGGTTTGTCATAGTGCTTTATGGTGTATCGTACTTCCCCCGATTCGACACGCGGCATCACAGCTTCGTGGGCAGCCAGAAAAAAGTTGTGGCAATACGGACAGGCGGTGTTCAGAAAAACTTCAACATGCTTTTTGGCCCCATCCCGTCCAAAGCTTAAAGGTGGTGCATATTCCATACTCATGGTATCCCCTCCACTATTTTATTTTTGCCATTCAAGTATAGAGCAAGGTGCAATCGATGTGAAGATTCATGTCATCACCCGAATTGTTTGGAATAAACAAAATATTTCCTGTTGACAGTGTGGACGAAAGGCGGTAAAGTTTGTCTTAAATTAAATTGAGATGATTCTTATCCAGAGAGGTGGAGGGACTGGCCCTTTGAAGCCTCGGCAACAGCCTTAGCCGGCCCGTGCCAATTCCAGAAGCGTAATTGCTTGAAGATAAGAAGAGATGTATTCCTGCCCTCTTCTTCTATGAAGTGGGCTTTTTTATTTCTCATGACCATCATCAAACCATTGGAGGCTGTTCACCATGAAGGATAATACACGGGGCAATCCACTCGCACTGCTCCCACTGCTCATTTTTGTCGCACTGTTCATCGGTACTGGCATCATCACCCGGGACTTCCAAGCGATGCCGATCACCGTTGCACTCATCGTCGCCATCGTTGCAGCGATGCTGATAAAACCGAAAGACCGTCTGAATGAGAAGATCGGTATCGTGACCCAGGGTGCCGGACGGGAGAACATCATGCTGATGGTGCTCATCTTCCTACTCGCCGGCGCATTCTCGCAGGTCGCAGAGAATATGGGGGCTGTGGAGTCCACAGTCAATCTCGGCCTGTCACTCCTGCCGAGCAATCTGCTGCTGATCGGCCTGTTCATCATCTGCTGCTTCATCTCCATTTCGATGGGGACCTCAACGGGTACTGTCGTAGCACTTGCCCCCATCGCCATCGGCATAGCCGGACAGACGGATCTTTCACTGGCCCTTGCACTTGCCACAGTCATCGGCGGCGCCATGTTTGGGGACAACCTGTCGGTCATTTCCGATACGACGATCGTTTCCACACAGTCCCAGGAGGTCAAGATGTCTGATAAGTTCAAGACGAATTTCTTCATTGTGCTGCCGGGCGCCATCGCAACAGTCATCATACTCTGGTTCATCTCGTCCGGACAGTCGACGACCCCCGCGACGGATCTCGACTACAACCTGTTAAAAGTACTGCCCTACCTCGCTGTTCTGATAATCGCACTGCTCGGGGTCAATGTATTGATCGTCCTTTCCGGAGGCATTGTCTTTGCCGGACTCGTCGGCTTCCTTGACGGGTCCTATACATTCACATCATTCGTCACTGCTGCCGGCGAAGGTATCGGCAATATGCAGAACATTTCCATCATCGCCATACTGATCGGCGGACTCATCGCACTGATCCAGCATTACGGCGGCATCGACTACCTGCTCCACTTCATCACGAGCAGGATCCGCTCCAGAAGAGGTGCAGAGTTCGGGATCGCTTCACTCGTCAGTGCAACAGATCTCAGCACCGCCAACAATACGATTTCCATCATCATCACGGGACCCCTGGCCAAAGACATTGCCGATGAATATGGTGTCGACCGGAGGAAGTCCGCGAGCATCCTCGATATCTTCGCCGCCGCCTTCCAGGGACTCATCCCCTACGGCGGACAGATGCTCGCTGCGGCAGGCCTTGCAGCCATTTCACCCGTCGCCATGATTCCGTATTCCATCTATCCCGCGATGCTCCTGATCTGTGGCATCATCGCGATACTCATTGGTTTCCCACGGAAACTTAATGCGTAACGGATGTCGTCTATTCACAGTCGCAGCGTTTCCGACTGCGAGTTAGGCTCCCAATTCACCATCGCAACCGAAACGATGGCAAGTTAAACCGCTAATTCACCATCGCAATCGAAACGATGGCAAGTTAAACCGCTAATTCACCATCGCAACCGAAACGATGGCAAGTTAAACCGCTAATTCACCATCGCAGCCGAAACGATGGCAAGTTAAACCGCTAATTCACCATCGCAGCCGAAACGATGGCAAGTTAAACCGCTAATTCACCATCGCAGCCGAAACGATGGCAAGTTAAACCGTTAATTCACCATCGCAGCCGAAACGATGGCAAGTTGGACGAAAAACACTCCCCCATCAAAAATGACCTGATCCTCTTAGGACCAGGTCATTTTTCGTTTGATTCCAAAATTATTCAGGCTGTGTCATTTCAAATGCCGTCAGGACCATCATCTTCACGCCGTCGATGAAGCTGTCTTCATCGATGCCGAACTTCGGATGGTGGTGTGGATATTCCATATCCTTCTCCTTGTTGCCTGCACCGATCCAGGCATAGGTCGCCGGTATGATGCGGGAGAAGGCGGCGAAGTCTTCCCCGCCCATTGCGAGCGGATACTCAAATACCTTGTCCCCAAATTCCTCTGTCGCCATCCTTCTGACCCTGTCCGTCACAGCATCTTCATTCACTACAGCAGAATAGCCGTAGTTGAATGAAAAGTCATAAGTTGCCCCGTACATGTCGCAGACGCCTTTGACCGCCTTTTCCATACGCTCTCTGACCATCTCCCGTGTCTCATCATTGATGGTGCGCACGCTGCCTTCGAGCATGGCGTTGTCCGGGATGATGTTCTTCGCACTGCCGGCATGGAATTTCGTCGTCGAGATGACGGCGGAATCGAGCGGTGAAGCAATCCGTGAAATGATCGTCTGGAACTGGCTGATGATCTGACCGCCGATGACGATCGGGTCGATCGAGTTCTCGGGCTGTGAGGCATGTCCGCCCCGTCCCTGGATTTTCAGGTCGAATGTGTCGGAATTCGATGTGATCGGTCCGTTCGTGATGCCGATCTTGCCGGTCGGTATCGGCGTGAACAGGTGCTGCCCATAGATGAAGTCGAGATCATCAAAAAGTCCGGTAGCCACCATTTCCTGCGCCCCGCCCGGCGGTTCCTCCTCAGCATGCTGGAAGATCAGATAGACTTCGCCGTGAAGGTCATCGATATTCTGCACGAGCACTTTGGCGGCACCGAGCAGGATGGCTGCGTGTCCGTCGTGGCCGCATGCATGCATCACACCTTCCTTCTCGGAGACGAAATCGATATCGCTCCTCTCCTCCTGTATCTGGAGGGCATCGATGTCTGCACGGAGCCCGATCTTCCGTCCCGGCTTCGCTCCCCTGATGATGCCGAGGACGCTCGTTTCCGTCGGCTGGGAGATTTCAATGTCCCCCATCTTTTCAAGTTCCGACTTTATATAGCTGCTTGTCCAATGTTCCTGGAATGACAGTTCAGGATGCTTGTGCATGGTGCGGCGCCATGTGACGACTGCTTCCATTACTTTTTCAATCTGTTGTTGCAGGTTCATTTTCCATTCTCCTCAATTATCAAGATTCAGGCAGGTAGATCGGTCCGTCGATACCGAGAGGTATGCCGATCAGGTACCATACAATGAGTAGTATCGTCCATGCGAAGAACAGGACGATCGAATACGGCAGCAGGGCCGACAGCAGTGTGCCGAGTCCGGCGTTCTTATCGTAACGCTGCGCAAATGCGAGCAGCAGCGGCAGATACGGCAGCATCGGTGTGATCGGATTCGTGAATGAATCGCCGATACGGTAGAGCATCTGCGTGAATGCCGGGTCATAGCCGAGCAGCATGAACATCGGTACGAACACCGGGGCCAGGATGGCCCATTTTGCCGAGGCGCTGCCGATCAGCAGGTTGATGAGGCCAGCCAGCAGGATGAATCCGATGATGAGCGGAATGCCGGAGGCGTTCACCGCCTCAAGCGCGTTCGCACCCTTGATGGCAATGATCGGCCCGAGGTTGCTCCAGCTGAAGTAGGCGAGCATCTGGGCGGCGAAGAATACGAGGACGACATAGCTTCCCATCGTACCCATCGCATCCCCGAGCATGCTGCCGAAGTCCTTCGTCGAACGGATTGTGCCGGCCTTGAGGCCATAGACGAGGCCCGGGACGAAGAAGAAGATCGTCAATATGAATATGATTGAATTCATGAACGGCGAATCCTGGATGATGGAGCCCGTTTCAGCATTACGGAATATCGCATTCTCAGGTAGGAGGAACACCATGAAGATAATGAATGTCAGGAGTGCGGAGATGTTCGCCCACCTGAGGGCCACAATCTCCTTCTTCTCCAATGGTTCATGATCCGCCGTCTCCAATCCTTCATATGTACCAAGTCGGGGCACTGTAATCTTTTTCGTCACAAAATAGACGATCGCAAGCAGGAATACAGTCGCCACTGCCGTAAAGTAGTAGTTCATGAGCAGGCTGCCCGTATAGTCCGGATCGATCAGCTGTGCAGCAGGTTCCGTGAACGCAAGTGCCAGTGCTTCAGTCATCCCTGGGATGACGTTGGCTGCGAATGCACCGAGGGAAGCCGCGTACGCCATGACCAGCCCCACGAACGGATGGTAGCCGAGCTTCATGACGACCATGGCCGCAATCGGTGGCAGGATGATCGGTGCCGCGTCACCGGCAACGTTACCCACGATGCCGACCAGGATGATGGCAGGCAGGATGAGTTTCTGCGGAGATACTTCGATGGCCCGCTTCATAGCTGTCTCGAAGTACCCTGATTTCTCGGCCATTCCGATACCGATCATGACGACCAGCACCATGCCGAGTGGTGGAAATTCACTGAAATTCGTAATTGCTTCCGTGAAGATGCGGACGATTCCTTCCCCATTGAGCAGGTTCACCGCCTGGATCGTTTCACCGTCTGCAGGATTTACGGCTTCCCATTTGAGCATGCCGCCGATGAATGAGGCGCCGAGAATCGTAAACATCAGGATGATGAACAGTACGATCGGATCGGGAAGTTTATTCCCCACCCTTTCGACCACATCGAGGAAACGGTTGAAGATTCCCCTTTTTTGATTATTTTCCATATGTATACCCTTCCTCTTTTTCAAATTTCAAATAATAGTAACATTATTGCAGACAACCCGTTAAACCACAAGACCAATTTTCAGAACAATCATAAATTTACTTATGGATGACGGCATGCTAGAGTTTTCTTGAAGATATAAGAATTTTGATGAGGAGTGGAGATATGGAGATCAACAACTTTGAACGCGCCAGAGAACTGCGCCATGAACTGCATGCGAACCCCGAACTCTCCAACGAAGATTTCGGCCACTATGCCAAAGAAGTGTCTGCGGCATACTTTTATATGGGCAATGGGGAGGATCACCCGCCCCTCCACACTTCAGAGTATGATTTCATCGATGAGCATATAAAAACAGGGTGTAATATGTTTAAAATGTTGGCAAATGTATAATAATGATAAAGACGCCATGCGAGTACTCGCATGGCGTCCTTCTATTCTTCCTTCATATAGCCCTTCCATATGAACAGGCCGATGAAGGTCAACGCCCCAACAAACCCGTAAAGCCATATGGACAGCATTTCATTTACGAACATCAGGATCCCCCCTCTTCTGCCGGTTTCACCGCTGTAGATGGGCGGAGCACCCAAGAAGCGATATTGATGGTGGCGATTCCGATGAAGGTCGCCACAGCCCCTGCCGACATCGTACTTGGAATGATTCCGCTGAAATAGAGGAACAGGTAGGAGCCCAAGCCCACGATCATCGACAGCTCAGCCGCACGTGCCGGCGCCCGACGCTTCGCATAGACGGCCTGCAGTATCGGCCCCATCGTTCCGGCGGCGATGCCGGAGATGCCGATCCACATGATGTCACCCATATATTCAGGCGGCCGGAGGACGATGAGCAATGCCAGCAGACCGATGACCGGCACCGTCATGCGGCTGATCTGGAAGGCGATGCGCTGTGCTTTTTCGTCGCTCACTTTGACGATCTTGCGCTTCACCAGGAACTTCAGGAAGATATCGTTGGCGAACACCGTCGAAATGGATACGAAGATGCCGTCTGTCGTGGACATCGCAGCAGCCAGGATGACGACGCCGAAAAATGCGACGAATATGGCAGGGAACGCCCAGATGATGTAGTCGACGAGCGCCAGGTCCGCTGCAGCGACCGAATCGCCGAGTGCCGCCCGGCTGTATAGGCCGCCGAAGAGGACAAGCACACATAGGGAAGCGACGACGACGTAGGTCGCGATCATCTTGCCGAGATCCTTCTCATGCTTCAGTCCGAGCACCTTGTTGAACAGGTGCGGAGCGGAAGCGAACGCCCACTGGATGGCGATGGCGCCGAATACGGCCCCAAAGGAATAGAAGTGTAGGGATTCGGGATTGAATACCTTCACGAGATTTTCATTCTGTGAAGCAAGGTTGCCTGAAATGCCGGAAAATGTATCCGCGATGCTCCCGCGCCAGAATATGACGATGCCCGAGATGAATATGACGATGGCAGTGACCGCCATCAGCACAGCCTGGATGGCATCTGTATATATGTCGGCCAGTGCACCGCCTGCGAATACATAGACGACGACGATGACCGCAATGAGTATGAGGCCGGTCGTGTAGGACATGCCGAGCAGATACTCGAATATCCGTGCACCTGCAACGAACTGTGCGGCGATGTAGAATATGTTGAACAGCAGGATGAGGGCCGTCCCCACCCGCAGGATGTCGCTTTTATAGAAATCCCCAAGCCAGTCCGGCAGGGAAAGGGACTTCTGCTTCGTATTCAGCTTACGCACCTTCTTGGCCACCATAAGGACACCAACCGGCCCGCCTGCAATGATAGCCAGGAACAGCCAGAGGTTGGACAGCCCCCATTCATGGGACCACCCCGGATACCCGAGGAAGGTTGCTGCACTCAAATACGTTGCGGCGAAGGAGAAGCCCAGTACATATGGACCAAGCTTGCCGCCGCCTGTCGCAAAATCACCGATGGTCTTCATTTTTCTTGAACTCAGATAGCCGACCGCAAGCATCAGCAGAAGGAATGCCGAAAAGCCGATCCAAGTATATAAAGTTATCTGTTCCATATGTGTCTCCTTTCCCTACCCTAGTGCCACTGCCCGGCAAGGCTTGGCCTCTTTGCGGGATGATTGTCTGCAAGATGTTTCCTTCCTTTTCCGAACATGTTCTCCCTGAGCGTCTCCCCTTCATATTCCGTGCGGTAGATGCCGCGCGCCTGCAGTTCAGGGACGACAAGGTCGACGAACTCCTCGAACGTGCCCGGCGAATAGGTCTGGGCGATGTTGAAGCCATCCGCATCGCCCTCTATGGCCCACTCTTCAATCCGGTCCGCAATCTGTGCCGGCGTACCGATGAACTTCACCGTCCCATTGCCGAGTCCGTGGTTCTTGATTGCTTCCCGCAATGTCCATTTGCGGTTCGGATCCTTCGTATACATGTCGAGGTTCCCCTGCACCGCTTCCGTCTCAATGTCTTCGATATACTGGTCCGGATCATACTGAGAGAAGTCGATGCCCGTATGGCCGGACAGGAGGGATGCCGTGCCTTCATAGCTCACACTGTCCTGGAGTGCTTCATACTTCTCGTAGGCTGCCGCCTCGGTCTCCCCGATGATCGGCAGGATCATCGGAAACACTTTGACGTCATCTGCATTCCTGCCCTGGGCCACCGTACGCTCCCTGATATCCTTCACGTAGGCCGCCAGCGCCTCGAGCGAATGGTTCTTCGTGAAGACCGCTTCTGCATGCTTCGCTGCAAAGTCGCGTCCCTTTGGCGATGCACCCGCCTGGAAGAGCACTGGCGTCCTCTGGGGTGAAGGTTCCACAAGGTGGGGTCCGGGCACATTGAAGAATTCACCGCGGTGGTTGATCATGTGCACCTTATCCGGATCGGCAAAAGTATCCTTCTCCCTATCATGTTGGACGGCATCCGCCTCCCAGCTGTCCTCCCAGAGCTTGTACACGACTTCGAGGAACTCATCTGCCCGGTTATAGCGCATCTCCTTCGGCAGACGCTGTTCAAGCCCCATATTCACCGCCTCGCTCTCAAGGTATGAAGTCACGACATTCCATGCGACCCGCCCTTCCGTCAGATGATCCAGCGTCGACAGCTGGCGGGCCAATGAATAGGGTTGTGCGTATGTAGTCGAAATCGTCGGTGCGAACCCGAGGTGCTTCGTGACGGCCGCCATGGCAGGAATCACAAGTGTCGGGTCATGGGCGGGAAGCTGTACGGCATGCTTCGCCGCTGCATCATGGCTGTTGCCGTAGACGCTGTATGTGCCGAGAACATCCGCAATGAAGAGCGCATCGAATTTACCGCGTTCCAGAGTCTTTGCTGTACCGGTCCAATAGTCCAGGCGGTTGTGGCGAGTCCCCTGGTCCTTTTCATGCTTCCAGAGTCCTGTAGAATGCGGTGATGGCGAATTTTGGATGAAACCGTTGAGATGAATCTGTTTTTTTGACATGTACATACCTCCGTTTTTGATATTGAAAAGCCCCTGCTTCTTGTAGATAAGAAGAGGGGCTTTATTTATAAAATAGAACTCTCTTCTCATCTTCTAGCAAATCGCTACTGGAATTGGCACAGTTCACATACGGTCTGTTGCCGAGGCTTCAAAGGGCCAGTCCCTCCACCTCTCTGGATAAGAATTTTCTGAATTATTAAGTTATGTTGACTAATATATCCCATGCCTGAATCAAAGTCAACACTAAACCTTATTTTTTTAGTAGGAATTATATTCAATAGATATTCCATGCCTATGATTTGATTTCAGAATATTACGTTACTATAATTGTAGATGTACAAATTGGGAGCAGTATAAACTGCGGACTGTTCTGATTGATATTTCCCAAGCATCATCTTTCCGTAATTGGTCAAGAACTATATTATAGGAGGTTTTGGTTTTGGCAGATAAGAACTATCAGAAAGAAAATGAGATTCCACGAGAAAAAGAGGCGGAACGCGATACGCTGACGACCCGGCAGGGCCGGCCCGTCACAGATAACCAGAACTTGCGCACCATCGGCGACCGGGGGCCGGCGACGATGGAGAACTACCATTTCCTTGAAAAGATGTCGCACTTCGACCGGGAAGAAGTGCCGGAACGCGTAGTGCACGCACGAGGCACCGGTGCATTCGGCTACTTTGAAACATACGGCAAAGTCGGTGATGAACCGGTGGAAAAGTACACACGCGCCAAAGTATTTTCCGGCGAAGGCAAGAAGACGCCGCTCATGGTACGCTTCTCCACTGTCGCAGGTGCCAAGGACTCTCCGGAAACGGAACGGGATCCACGGGGCTTCGCTGTAAAAATGTATACGGAGGACGGCAACTGGGACCTCGTCGGCAACAATCTGAAGATCTTCTTCATCCGTGATGCCATGAAGTTCCCGGATATGATCCACGCCTTCAAGGCAGATCCTGTATCCAATGTGCCCGATCCGACACGGATGTTCGATTTCGTCTCCCGTTCTCCGGAAGCGACGCACATGATCACATTCCTGTTCTCGCCCTGGGGCATCCCTGCCTCCTACCGGCATATGCAGGGTTCCGGCGTCAACACGTACAAGTGGGTGAATGACAAAGGGGAAGCGGTCCTCGTCAAATACCACTGGGAGCCGAAACAGGGCATCCGCAACCTGACACAGGAAGAAGCGCACGATATCCAGTCCCAGAATGTCGCCCATGCGACACAGGACCTCTACACCGCGATCGAACGCGGCAACTATCCTGAATGGGAACTGTTCGTTCAGATTATGGAGGATGACTATCATGAAGAACTGGACTTCGATCCACTCGATGATACGAAACTCTGGCCTGAGGACAAGTTCCCTTGGAAGCCGGTCGGACGCATGGTGCTTAATGAAAATCCGACGGACTTCCACGCCCAGATCGAACAGGCGTCATTCGGTACCGGTGTACTCGTCGACGGCATGGATTTCTCCGACGACAAGATGCTGATCGGCCGTACATTCTCCTACTCCGATACGCAGCGCTACCGTGTCGGTGCCAACTATCTGCAGGTGCCTGTCAACAGGCCGAAGACCAACGTACGCACAAACCAGCACCGCGGACAGCTCGACCATCGTGATCCGAGCGAAGGCAGCAGGGATCCGAGCATCAACTATGAACCATCCATGACCGGCGGTCTCGAGGAGGCGCCTGAAGAGGCACCACAGCATCAGCCGACATACAACGCTGCGGCGATGACGAAGCCGATCGACCGTCCGAACAACTACGGCCAGGCCGGTGAGACGTACCGTGGCTTCGAGGACTGGGAACGCGACGAACTGATCAAGAACCTCTCCAATGTACTCTCACAGTGTGACGAGCGCATACAGGAGGCCATGGTCCACCACTTCACGCAGGCGGACGAAGAATACGGACGCCGCGTCAAGGAAGGCATCGAAGCAAAGGTGAAGGAAATGCAGGAGATGGGCGACGACACCGAAATGCCCGGCCGTGAAGCTGGAGAGAAATCCAGATATGGCAAGGGCACTGCCGCCCAGCAGCAGGCTGCTGAAGACGCAGTCGATAAAGGACACGAATCCGATCCGTACTAGCATGGATCAATTGAATAGACAGTGCCGGAACAAAAACCCCGGCACACGAGAAAAGGACGAACGGCCCTTGACCATCCTGTAATGGATGGTGGGCGTTCGTCCTTTTTATGTTTGGAATGTTGTGGTTTCAATCCGGCTGTATGGGGGCAGTGCTGGAAAATACATATGGTGGAGAAATAGATATCTCCTCCCGCACATTTCCCAGGAAATATCAGGTCATCGGCACCTTTTTGAACCTGATGACGGCCAAAAGTATGAACACCAGGCTCAGCACTGCAGTGATGACCGTTGGCCACAGCACATCCTCCGGATCGATTTCTCCGGCAAGCAGGCCTACATTATTCCCGATCAGATATTGCGGCAGGTATTCTGCGATATCCGGATGGATCCCCGCCATCAGCATCACGATGACGACTGCGACGACACTGAACAGCACTGCGATGAAGCTGTTCGTGAAGAGGGTTGAAGCAAGCAGGATGAGGCTGATGATGAACAGACCGTATAACCACGTCATACTGAATGCCAGCACGAGATGGTCCACCGGCTCATCCCAGTAGTAGATCGTGTAAGCATAGGCCACCAGTGCACTGATGACATATCCCACAGTCCACACGAGCATGAGGAATGAAGCTTTGACCACAATCACATACGTCCGCTTCAGCCCCTTGGTCACCAGATTCACCAGCGTATTGCGGGTGAACTCATGCGTGAGGATGCTGCCGAATACGATGACGAAGATCACCAGTCCCATCTGGTTCATATTGCTGAAGAACTGCATGTAGGAATCCAGTGACGTAGATTCAGGAATCTCGACCGTAACGCCGGAGTCGTCCATGACTATGCCAAGTATATCAGGCAATATGAGCGCCGTGAACGGACTGAGTATCCCGATGATCGCAAATACGATGACGATCGCCGCAAACTTGAAGTTGCGCCACGATTCGATGAGTTCCTTTTTGAAAAGCGGCACCATCTGGCTCATGTGGTCACCTCCAGGTACACATCCTCAAGGGATTTCCGTTCTTTCACGATCTTTTCCGGATATACTCCATGCGCATGCAGCACACCATAGATTTCCTGCAGGGAATGGTCCTCTATGACATATGACCCCCCGCCGATATGAATCAGATCAAGCACTGGCGAGATTTTGTCATAGGATTCCTGCTCAAGTTCGATGACAATCCCCTTTTCGCCGAGGGATTCCTTGGAAAGGTCAATCTCCTTCACGATCTTCCCCTCATACAGGATCCCCACCCTGTCGGAAATACGCTCGACGTCGGTCAGAATATGCGTGGAGAAAATGACCGTCGTCTCTTTTGTAATCTCCTTCAATATCTTCAGTATCTCCATCCGTCCCTTCGGATCGAGGGCACTCGTCGGTTCATCGCAGATCAGGAGCTTCGGCCGGTGGATCAGCGCCTGTGCAATGCCGAGCCGTTGTTTCATCCCACGGGAATAGCCCCTGATACGCTTTTTCTCTCCGCGGAGCCCGACCAGCTTGAGGAGTTCATCGATCCGTTCACGTTGCTCCGCCTTCCCCATCCGGGTGATGTCGGCACACAGCTTCAAATATTCCTCTGCATTCATATAGGTATAGAATTCCGGCACATCCGGCAGATAGCCGACATGGCGGTTCGTCGGCGTATCCCCGAACCGGACCCTTTCACCGCAGACATATATTTCTCCATCGTCCGACTTCAACAGCCCCAGCACCATCTTCATCGTAGTCGTCTTGCCGGCACCGTTGCTGCCGATGAATCCATAGATTTCATTTTCTGCAACTTCAAGGTTCAGATCCTCTATCACCGTCTTATCGTTGAATGCCTTCTTCAGCCCTTCAATCTTCAATATTCCCATATCATCTGCGCTCCAGTACGAAGTATAGGATCGGCCCGATGATGTTCAGTAGGAGCACAATGATGATCCAGACCACCTTATTCAGATACTTGAAATGCTCCTGCCTGATGATCATCACCAGCGCAGTCACCATCAGTACCAGCTGCAGCAGAAGCAACGGTATCAAAAACGGCAGATATTCCTGTACATCCATATTCATATGGCCACCCCTCCCTATCACTCTCCTCCATTATATAAAAAAACAGCCATGACAACATCAATTATTGCCATGGCTGGAAAATATATTTATTTGTCACCGCTGAGTTTCACAAGGATCTTGGACTGGCTCTTGTCATTCAGCAGGGCTTCAAATCCCTTATAGACGATCTCGTTCAATTCGATATGGTCGGTGATGACCGGGAATGGGTCGATCTGTCCACTCTCCATCATCTTGACGGTAGCTTCAAAGATGTCCGGCTCGTAGGCCAGGGTGGATGCGATACGCACCCCGCTTGCGGTGAGGGACATCGGGTTGAATTCAATCGGTTTTTCGAAGATGGAGACGATTGTGACCATACCGCGCGCCCGTGTCGCCTGGATGGACTGGTCGACCGTCACGCCGACACCTGCGACTTCGAATGTCCGGTCGACACCGTCAGGGTAGTATTTTTGGATATATGCAATCGGATCTTCGTTGCCTGAATTGACCGCGTGTGTCGCGCCGACTTCCTTCGCCTTCTTAAGTCGAGCATCGCTGAGGTCGAATGCAAAGATGTCCTTTGCACCTGCAGCCCGCGCGGCAATGATGGTCAAGAGACCAATCGGCCCCGCCCCGAATACCGCAACGGAGTCGCTGAACTGCATTTCGGATTCCCGGATTGCCTGAAGGGCAACGGCTGTCGGTTCGACAAGTGCGCCGAGTTCAAGGGAAGTATCATCTTCGAGTTTCACTATATTCTTCCTGTCCACGACAACATAGTCGGCAAAACCGCCGTCACTGCCGAGGCCCACGAAAGTGAATCCCTTATACATGTCGACGAGTGGTTCGTCGTGCACTTCCTGGGTGATGAGCGGGTTGATCGTCACTTTGTCTCCAGCCTTGAGTCCTTCGACACCCGCACCCACTTCCTCCACCGTACCTGAAAACTCATGGCCCATGGTCAGCGGCGCTTTTCTGCCCGTCATCGGAGATTCCTCTCCGCTTGGAATGAAAATCGGACCTGCGTTGTACTCGTGGAGATCACTGCCGCAGATGCCAGCCCAAGCGACCTTGACCTTCACTTTACCTTCACTGACTTCCGGTGTTTCAACGTCTTCTACACGAATATCCTTTGCATCGTGAAATACTGCTGCACGCATATAAAGCCCTCCTCATTTGTTATCTATTTCACAATAATTATACGCCCCTTCGTCCGATAATGGAAATGATTATACACCTACCAACCCGTTTTCCATAAATAAAAGGAACACCAGCTGTTGCCGGCGTTCCTTTTATGACGATTATTGGTTTCCGTTCCTGACCCACTCTGCAACGGATGCAGTACGTGCTGCCTGATGCTTGACTGCCGCCTCGACGTCTTCAACCATGTTTCCGTCCTGGTCGACGGAAACACTTGTACCGTAAGGATTACCCCCTGCACCGAAAAGCACGGGATCAGTATATCCTGGAGATGCGATGATGGCACCCCAATGCATCATTGTAGTATATAGCGACAGCAGGGTCGCTTCCTGCCCTCCATGCGGATTCTGTGCAGAAGTCATCGCACTGACGACCTTATTGATCGTCTTGCCGTTTGCCCAGATGCCTCCCTGCATATCCAGGAACTGCTTCATCTGGGAAGGGACGTTGCCGAAACGTGTCGGTGCACTGAAGATGAGTGCATCCGCCCACTCGACATCTTCTGAAGTCGCAACCGGAACATCTGCCGTCGCTTCGACAGTCGCTTTCCATGCCTCATTGCCGTCGATGGCAGACTGCGGTGCAAGTTCCTCGACCTTGAGCAGTTTCACTTCGGCTCCGGTTGCTTCTGCACCTTCCTGCGCCCATTTGGCCATCTGATAGTTCGTGCCACCCATACTGTAGAATACCACTGCTACTTTTACATTCGACATTTTATCATTCTCCTTTGATCTATTGAATAGTCTGTCCATAAAACCCATATTGCTCACTCACTTTCCATAATAAATTGCCTGCTCCTGATGAATCAGGCATATTTATCTCGAATTCGAAGTATATCATATAATTATCTCGAATTAAAGATAAATATTAAAAAGATGATGCATATCGTAAATGAGGAACGAGTCACTTTTACTAGCCTCTTATTCGATATGCACCTTTTTACTTGGACTATCCTTCCAACCACTCTTTCGCCTTCATCGCAGCTTCCTGAGGCAGACTGTGTCCATTGACCCAGGTGGTGGTCACATCGGCTCCGCGTGATTCGAACAGCTCGATGACGCGCCTGCTCTCCTCCTCTGGTGCCATCGGGTCATTCCTGCCCATGGAGAGGAATACTTCCGCACCGCTGAGGTCCTTATCATGATCGACTGTAACAGGATAGAGCGGCGCAAAAAGAATCGCCTTCCTGTAGTCGGTATCTTCCCTCAGCATCATGTTGATGGCGATGTTCGAACCGTTGGAGAATCCGACGAAGATGACGTCACGGACATCGAATCCATAGTCTTCTGATGCTTCAACGATGAAGTCATGCAGCTCCTTGCCGCGGAAATTGAGGTCTTCCACATCATACTGCCCTTCCCCGTGCCGCTTGAAGTAACGGTTCATGCCATTTTCGGAAACATTACCCCTCACACTGAGCACGTTATACTCCGGGTTGAGCATCCCTGCAAGCGGCAGGAGGTCATGCTCCGTACCGCCGGTGCCATGCAACAGTACGAATACCGGTGCACCTTTTTTATTTTCATTGTATATATGTTTCATAAGTGAACACTCCTTCTCTATTCTGGTCGCTGGACAGTAAACATCCTGCCTATCTCTGCATAGTCATGTCCTGCCAGACGACTGACTGCTCCCAACTTGACCGGATCGACATATCCATGATGATAGATATCATCATCAATATGGAAATGAACGACTTTGAGCAGCAGTAGATCCGTCGTCGCATGGCTGTCATCATCGTATATGACCATTGAATCATACAGTTCTGTTTCCATGCGGACTTTGGCTTCATTCAGCCCAGGCGGACTGACAGTTTTCGAGACTGCCGTCGTAAATGCGGATACATCCAACTCACTCTCTTCTGGACCGAGTTGGGCTGCTGTTTCATTCGCAGCCTCCACATTGTCCTGGTCAACAACGTGCACAACCGCTTCTTTCGTATTCAATATATTCCGCGCCGTATCTTTAGGTTCGCCAGCCGCCCGCTGAACTGCAATTGACAGTATAGGTGGACGGTAAGTGACAATATTGAAGTAGCTGAACGGTCCGATATTCACAATTCCCTCTCGCGACATGGTGGAAACCAGAGCAATCGGCCTAGGAATGACCGAGCCGATCAGGAATTTCTTCTGTTCCTTTTCATTGAGCTGCTGCGGCGTGAAATCAAGCATTCTTTCCACCTCTTATATATCCAGTTCCGGCAGGCTTTTTTCATATTCCGGCCTGAGATGTTCATATTGCTCCGGCAGCTTCAGTTCTGTACCAAGTTTTGATTTTTCTTCATCAACATCAAACCCCGGGCCATCTGTTGCGAATTCCATGACCACGTTGCCAGGCTCCGTTGTATAGATGGATTTGAAATAGTTTCTGTCCTTCACTTCCGTTACACCGACATCATCAGCAAGCAGCTGGCTCTGCCAGTCCCTCTGCACCGCTTCAGTCGGTACGGACCATGCGATGTGATGGACGGTCCCGGTGCCCCATCTGCCCTTCGGCAGCGGTGGCAGGGCGATGATGATATGGTGTTTCTCTTCCCCCGCCGTTTCAAAATGCTCGATGCCGCTGCCGATATCGAGCAGCTTCAGCCCGAGTGTCCGTGTGAGGAAGTGCTTCGACCCTTCCGGATTCGAGGACAACAGGACTGCACCATGGAAGCCGAGTATGCCATCATCAGATGATGCCTGATCCCCTTCAACAAGTGCAAGATCAAGACCATGTACATCCTGAAATTCCAATGTCTTCTGGCCAAAACGTTCCGTCATCGAAAATTCGATATCCTGCTCAGAAAAATGGGTTTTCCATCTTTCCATACCTCCGGCTGGAATTCTGAACGCAATCCTGCCGACCTGGCCGCTGCCCTTTCGGCCGACACGTCCATTCCTCCAGGGAAAGAAGGTGATGACCGTCCCCGGTGTCACATCATCATTTGAAAAGTAGAGATGGTAGACACCCGGATCATCGAAGTTGACCGTCTGCTTGACCAGCCTGAGGCCCAACACGTCGCGGTAGAACCTCAGATTCTCATTAGGATCGCCGACAATCGCTGTAATGTGGTGGATTCTTCTAATTGCTTCCATTTAACAGGTCTCCTTAATTCTATTTCGAACGCTTCGTATCGAATGGACGGACCTGACTTTCGATATACTCGCGCCGCTCCTCAAGGAAAGGCGGCAATGCGAGGCTTTCCCCGAGCGTTTCATACGGTTCGTCATCCATGAATCCCGGGCCGTCGGTGGACAGTTCAATCAGGATGTGGCCAACACGCGTATATAGCGCCTCAAAGTAGAAGCGGTCCACATTGCCTGAATGGCGCATGCCGATTTCGTTATACTTCTCTTCCCATTTCTTGATCACTTCATGGTCCGCCACCCTGAACGATACATGGTGCACTTCCCCATAACCCTGCATCGCAGATTCAGACTCGTCCTTCCTCAGGATGACCTGACCGCCGTTGCCACCTTCGCCAACGTCTAGAAGGGCCACGTCCGCCTCTTCCACAACCGGCTTCATGCCATAGACATCCATCAGTACCTTCTTGAAATCTTCGAAATAACTGATGTGGATCTCAATCGGTCCGAGGCCGTATATCGCCTTGTCTTCCGGTACCGGTCCGTTCTTCCAAGGGGTACCTGCTGCAACACCTTCATTCTTTTCGTCGGAGATCAGCTGATACTTCTGTCCATCAGCCTCTTCGAACGGCAGCACCTGCTTGCCGAACAGCTCCTGAATGCCGTCATGCTTCACACCGAATTCATCGAAGCGGTCCCTGTAGTATTCGATCGCCGCATCATCCGGCACCCTGAATGCCGTTCTATAGATGGAGTTCGACCCAGGCGACCCTTTTGGGTTGTTCGGGAAGTCAAAGAACGTCATATCCGTCCCCGGAGAACCGACATCATCCGCAAAAAATGTGTGGTACGTGTGTATGTCATCCTGGTTCACCGTCTTCTTCACAAGACGCATGCCCAGAACATTTGTAAAGAACTCATAATTTCTCACCGCGTCATCCGTCATTGCGGTGACGTGGTGGATACCGAGCAGTCCTTCGTTTTTCATAATAGAATCCCTCCAAAAGTTAATACGTATATATTATCTCGAATTCGAGACAATATCAAGATGTCTGCTTATATATCCTACCCAGGTAGGAAGATGAATAAATCAAACTCCCCTCAAAGTCCATCCTTGAGGGGAGTCCATTCTTGTATATGATCATTTGAAAGATGCAGACACTTCACCGAGTCCATCGAATGTGGCCTTGAATTCGTCACCGGCTGCGACATCGACAGCTTTCGTCAATGCACCTGCAAGCACGACTTCACCGGCCTTTAAAGAGATGCCATATTGATGCAGGGCTTCAGAGAGCCAGACGACTGCCTTGAGCGGATTGCCGAGCACGGCGGAACCCTGGCCCTCATCAATCTTCTCACCGTTCTTGAACACTTCCATCTTCACTTCAGGAAGATCGATGTCCTGGAGCGCCACTTTCCGGCTGCCGATGATGGCACCGGCGGATGAGCCGTTGTCAGATACAGTATCTTCGAATTTGATCTTCCAGTCACGGATGCGGCTGTCGATGATTTCTGCAGCAGCCACCGCATAGTCGATCGACCCGGCGACATTCTCTTCGCTTACATTGCCGCCATCGATATCTTCCTTCAATACAAAGGCGATTTCGAACTCTACACGTGGCTTGATGTACCGGCTGACATCGACCGGCGTGTCCGCATTATGGATCATATCGTCGAAGATATGTCCGTAGTCGGGCCGATCGACGCCGAGCATCTCCTGCATGGCCTTGCTTGTCAGACCGATTTTCTTTCCTTTGATCACTGCACCGTCAGCCAGACGCCGTTCCACATACTCAAGCTGCGTGCCATACGCTTCATCGACCGTCATTTCCGGATACCGCTCCGTAAATGGGCTGATGGGTGCGACATTTTTTTCTGCTTCATATATTTCTTCACCGAGTGCTTTCACTGTTGCCATGAATGTGCCTCCCTATTGTGCCACCAGTTGATAGAAGGAATGGGATGCAACCCTTCTCTCCCAAGTGATGGCGATTTCTTGCTGGTTGATGTGATCCATCAGACAGTGCTTCGTAAATGTAATCCGCTGCTGTGCACTGTCCACATAAATCTGCGTGCGATACCGGCTGACGCCGTTGTCGATGATGACGTCGTATATGCCATCCTGCGGCAGCATGTAGTAATCCTTCAATGAAAGATGACCATCCGAACATTCAGCGCATGTCCGGTAGCGCCGTCCGAGCATCTGGTACAACTCGGACACTTTCCCATCCAGGATGGCCGTACGGATGCGGGTGGAACTGATCTTCTCGCCGGTGTGCTCGACCTTCTCCACTTTCGATGTAGTGATTCGGAAACCGGAATCGGCATACAGCCGGTCGATCGTCCCTTCCCCCCTGAATCCGTAGGAGAAGTCATACCCCGCCACAGCGTGGATCGTATCGAACTTGGACAGATACTCTGCCACATAATCCTCGGGTGCGAGCGAAGCGAATGCCTTGGTGAACTTTACGATGTAGAGGCGGTCGACACCCATCCCCTCAAGGATGCGCGCCTTCTCCTCGAGCGGCATCAGATACTCCACCTGCTTTTTGCCGTTCGACAGCACCGTCTTCGGATGCGGGAAGAAGCTCATCACATCGAGTGCAGCCCCCGCTTTTTCAGCTGCTTCCGCTGCAGTGCCGATGACTTTCTGATGGCCCTTATGGACACCATCAAAAAAACCAAGTGCAATGACATTCCTGCGCGATCTGTTCTGCCAGCTTTCCAGATTCTCTTCGTTCAGATGAATGATTTCCATTCAGGCCATCCCCCTTCAAATATTGCCGAATGTATTATTTGCTGCTGACTTCTTCGAGCGCTTCCAGGCGGCGGTACTTGCCGCAGTTGAAGATGAGCGGGTCACCCTCTTCGAGCACCAGATCGTTCACCTTGCCGATGAAGAGGACATGGTCCCCTTCCGTATGCTCGTTGTAGACATCACAGGAGAGCTGGCACAGGGCATTCTCCACGACCGGTACACCAGCCAGCGTATCGAATTCAAATTTATCTTCAAATTGTTTCTGGCCCGCGAATCTCATGGACTCCTCCTGCTGCTCGCAAGACAGGACGTTCACCGAGAACTTGCCGCTCTGGCGGATCCGCTCGAGCATCTTCGCATGATTGCCGATGGAGATGACGATCAGCTTCGGATCGAGTGACACGGACATGAACGCGTTCGCCGTCATGCCGTAGACTTCACCATCCACCTCCGTTGCGATGACGTTGACACCTGTTGCGAATTTCCCCATTGCATTCCTGAATTGACGATCTTCCATTAAAATTACCCCCTTGAGTGATTTGAAGAATTATCGATTAGCAAGTTGCTTCCACGTTAAGTTTTATTTATGCTCCATCCAGTAGAAATGCTCCAGTCCCTCAATGCACGGCTGATTTTTGCAAAATGGCCGGCGAATGGATATAATGAAATCGCTACCAAACAATTTCAAAAATTTTTAGAGCCACTGAAGCACTCTGAATAGATTAATTACATGCTATCATCCTGTGACTTGCATTATAACCTATAATTAGTGTGAATATTTAAATATTTTAGTATGGAATATGTTAAAGTCACATGATGAAGTAATGGATTTTCAGAGAAGGAGTGTTGCAGATGACCGCTGAATCCACCGATATGAGCTTGAAAAGTGTTTTCAAATTACCCAAGGAAGAGACCTTGAATACCTTCCATAAACGGATGGTGAGCATCCCGACCACCGCATTGGAAACCCTGAAGCAGGAACTTCTCCAAAGCATGGGGGAGGAACGTTCCAAAGGGATATTCATCAGGTATGGCTGGCACACCGGCATGAGTGACGGTGAAAAGGTCCGCAGCATGGAATGGACCGACAAGATGGACCTGATTAATGCCGGGCCGAAACTTCATATCCTGCACGGCTATCTTGAGAAAGTCGAAATCAACGACATCCGTTTTGATGCCGATGACAACATGGAATACATCGACCTGTCCTGGTTCAATTCCTATGAAGCGGAGGGGCACCTTGAGGAGAATCCGGAAAGCGATTGCCCTGTCTGCCACACTTTATGCGGATATGCGAGCGGCTACCTGTCTGCAGTCCTCGAGAAGACGATACTCGTCAAGGAGACCGGGTGCAGGGCGATGGGACACGACCACTGCAAGGCACTCTGCATGCCCCTCGACAAATGGGGTGAGGAGCAGCAGAACGAATACCGCTACTACCAGTCTGCAAGCATGATCAAGGAGCTGGATGCGGTTACGGCAAAACTCAAGGAGGAGCGGGACTACCTGTCAAAAGGAAATCAAGTTCACCGGAAGCTGATAGAGGAACTGCTGTCGAAGCAGAACCTCCAGAACATACTCAACCTGCTTGAACAGGAAACCGGCCTGCCGGCCTTCATAGAGGACGGCGGACATCGGATCGTCAGGCAGTCGGAGGGGGCAGTCATAGATTTCGAACTGAAGGGCCTCGATACGCGTACGACTGATTACATGGAAATTTCAGCGGATTCCGGTCTCCTCAGGACACCGATCTACTTTGAAAATAAAATTCAAGGGTACTGTTCCTTCATCTATAAGGGAGGGGAACCCCCAAGTGAACTGGACCGCATGATCATCGATCAGGCTGCCTTGATGGCATCCATCATCCGGTTGAATGAAAACATAAAGATCAATACGGAACAGAATATCAGGCGGGGCTTCCTGAACGATGTCCTGGATGGACGGCTCGATAAACAGGAACTCTACAAATATGCCCAATACATGGAGATCGACCCGGATGCGAACTACTGGATGATGACGCTTGAGCGCAACATCAATGAGGATGAATTGAGCAACGAAGTGGAAACTACAGAAACCCTGATCCGCTACATCACCCTCTTCTTCCGGGAACGCAGCATGGACGCTTTCGCCGCGCAGAAATCCAATAAGATCGTCATTGTGATGGAATGCAGCAGCTTCAAAAGGATTTTTTCAAGCCGTGACACTTTCATCAAAAAGCTGCTCAAATACTGCAGCGCAAGGCTCAAGGACTATAAGTTCTTCGTAGGGGTGAGTTCCACTTCGAATGGCCTCGAAGAACTCCCCCTGCTGCACAAGGAGACCCTCACCGCCCTCAACGCCAAGAGCGCCAGCAAACAGATCATCTTCTATGAAGAGCTGGGCATCGAAAGCGTGCTCTTCCAGATCTCCGATGATCAGCTGATCAACCGGTTCGTCGACAACCAGGTCGGCAGGCTGCTCAAGGAGGATCCGGACCTTGAATTGGTCAATACATTGCAGGACTATATCGAAAATGGCATGAACATCAATGCCACGGCAAAGGCCATTTCGATGTCGATCAGCGGCCTGCGCTACCGTCTCGGCAAGATCAGTGAGATACTCGGAATCGAACTGGATGATACAAAGAATTTATTTTCCGTATATATGGCATTGAATATACTCAAAGCCCAGGGGAAAATTTGAACATAAAAAAGGATGGCCATCGGCCATCCTTTTTTATGCTATTCCTTATCTTCCACAAATGCGAGTATGTGGTCGATGAAAGGGTCCGTCTTTTCAATCTGCGTCCAGTGCCCACACTTGTTGAAGATATGGAGGGCGGAGTTCGGCAGAAGCTGTACCATTTTGTAGCTCGTCTCCTCGATCGGGATGACCTGGTCGTTCATACCATGGAACAGGAGCGTCTCCACCTCGATATTCTTGAGCCTCTCTTCCGGCAGTGAGAGTTCATTCAGACGTTCCTGACGATTGTCATAGAACATTGAACGGAATGCTTCTTCGGATTCAGGTTCCGTGCTTGCCTCATAGCGCAGACGGACGAGCTCTTCATTCTTTGCAGCCGCCTGGTCATAGGAGAACAGCTCGATCAGTTCACGCATGTTCTCGATGCTCGGGTCATAACCCCATACTTTATCAAGACCATGGGTGATCTCGTACTTTACACCCACCGAACCCATCAGGATGAGCTTTTTGACGAGGTCCGGCCTTCTGTCTGCAATGTGCAATGCCATCGCGCCACCGAATGAGTTGCCGACAAGATATACAGGACCGTCCGCCACTTCTTCAATGAAGCCGATCAGATGATTGACCCAAGTATCCAGGCCATACTCCTCTTTCGAGACCTTCTCCGTCTTGCCGAATCCCACAACATCTGGAGCGAATACATGGAGTGACTCACTCAGGCGGGGCAGTACCAGACGCCAGTTGGCGAAGGCGGAAACCCCGGGGCCGGAACCATGAATGAGTATCATGGTTTCCGTGCCTGAGCCTGCCTCGAGATAGTTCGTCTCAATGCCGTTGACCTTCATGCTTTTTTCAGCTGCTTGCTTATTATCAGTTGCTGTCAAGATAAATCCTCCTTCTGTTTATCGTGTGGTGCTTTATAAGATCATCATGTGAAGTCTCCAACAATCAATTTACACGTTTGTCTTTTCTGCTCCCACTTCTTCCGATACCGCTTCCGCAGGATCCGGGATGTCAGGTGTACCATATTTCATGAACTCAGGCTGCAGTTCAGATCCATGCCACACAACCGCTTTCTGAAGATCCTCACCTTTCCATTCCACCGTCTTCCAGTCCGGATCGAAGATGAGATAACCTGCATCACCGAATAACTCCACCCGGTTGCCACCCGGTTCACGGACATACATGCATTGTGCCTGGGAGACACCATGTTTCAACGGACCTTCTTCGATTTCATATCCATTATCGAGCAGGAGGTCAGAAACGTCTGACAGGTTCTGCGCATAGCCATACCAGTAGCAGATGTGGTGAAGCCTGCCCTTGCCGCCCATCATGTCGCCCATGATTGCGATATCATGTGCCAAGTTACTGACACTCGTCCAAGCAGCAATATCAGTATTATCATCTGCTAGAATTCTTTCGTTCACCCTGAATCCAAGGGCTTCTTCCAAGAATTCAACCGTTTTATTTGTATCACTTGCCAGAATGTTCACATGATCGATGCGGCGCACGGGCACCCCTCTACCCGGCCTTTTTTGAGGTCTGTTCAGCAGAGCCGTCTTCTCACTTTCTGGTGCCTCATAATATTCCACTTCCCAGAAGATTTCCATTATATGGCCATCTGGCGCTTCGAATTGATAGGCTGGACCGTGACCGACATCTCCATCAACCCAGCCGATTCCAGCACCCATTTCTTCCAGTACTTTGACACGGCGCTCAAGTGCCTGCGGAGATCTGGCCCTTAAAGCCATATGACCAATACCCGCTTCAGAGTTCTCCGTGATTTTAAGTGAATTATGGTAAATATCTTCATAGGCTCTCAAATAAACTGATTTTCCTTCACGTGCAACTTCGGTCATCCCCAGAATATCTGTGAAAAACTTTACTGATTCCTCAATTTTCGGACTGTAGATTTCAAAATGGGCCAGCTGCGCCACATCAAAGATTGGTTCTTGTTTCATTGTCATTTCCCCCTAATAAAGTTTGTTTTATATAAATTATTTTTATTACCACATCGGGTGGCCGTCGAAGCCGAGGATGGACTTGCCGTAGCCGACCATCGCATCTTCATAGAGGTGCGTCGGGTGTGCTGCAACCGCAATCAGGTCGCGTACGAACCTTTCGGAGTGGCCGTCCCTGTATATGGCGTTGCCACCGAGGTTTACGATGATGCGTGTTGCAAGCTGTGCGGAATGTTTGGAGACATAGCCGCGCATTGCGAACAGTTCTTCACGTTCCTTCTCGTCCAGCACCCTGATGCCGTTGTCACGGTAGTACTGCATCCTCTTGAGATAATCTGCACCGATGTTTTTGAGTGCATTGTACTCCATCGTTATTTCTCCAAGCGTACGCTGACCGCTGCTGCCGTCCTTCTCATTCTTGTTGTTGTTGTAGATCCTTACACGGCTTTTCGTCTTTTCAGTGTAGTCATCGACAAGACGTCCCAGGCCGCCGAGCGCAATCTGCGAGAATCCTGACAGGAAGTATGCAAGGTAAGGGACGTTGAAGATGGTGTAGTCCTCTTCGTAGTTTCCGTCCGGCGCCGTTGCACCTTCAACCACTCTTTTGATTGGGAATACATAATGTGGTGGCACGTACGCCTTATCCAGTTTGACTGCGTTACTGCCGGTTCCCCTGAGCCCCAATGTATCCCAGTTCTTGATGATTTCGGCATCATCCTTGTGTACGATGAACAGGCTCAATTCAGGTTCTTCTGCGTCCCTCATCTTATGGATGGCACCAAGTGCAATCCAATCGCACCAGAGGACGCCGCTGCAGAAGTTCCATGTGCCGCTGACGATGTAGCCTTCGCCGTCCGGTGCATCTTCCACTTCTCCAACAGGTGCAAAGACGTCAGCCATCAGCTCACCGCGGCCATATAAATCATCCCGTCCTTTTTTAGGCAGGAATGCCGGCCATGTTTCATGTATGATCGCAAAGTATGTGATCCAGGCAGCTGGTACACTGTGGTACGCTACAGTACGGATGATTTCTCCGAACGTTTCAAAATCCACTTCCTGACCGCCGTAGGATTTCGGACGCATCAAGTATTGGAAGCCGCCTTCTTTCATCTTCTCTATGACTATATCGTTCAACTGTCCGTTTTCATCAGATTCCAATGAATGCTTTTCTGCGAGCTCACCAAGTTCTTTGGCTCTGCGCAACAGCTCTTCACGTGATACAGGTTTTTGTAGTACGTTTGTTTCTTTCATAAACTTACAATTCCCCCTTCTGTTTGTAAGCGCTATCAGTTTGATAGGTTAATTAGAAGTATATGCGTTACCTTATGTCATGAGCACCTATTAATTATATGAAAATTCTAATATTTTAAAACGAAATGTACTAAAACGCTTTCATATGATTCGCGGAACCGTTGATATGATAAGGTTCAAGTATTCTTCAAAAAGATATGAACTTTTCCTTACAATGTGTAAGGACCACTTGGGACGCCCTTCCGAAAACAAAAAAGACCTGGACAAAAGTGCCCAAATCTTAAAATGCATCTATCATTTTGCTGCATTGAGGCCATTACTGCGTGCTGTCGAAGACGCAATGCTTTGTGACACGACCCTGTTCTGCTGTTCCCCAAGGTCGATCTTCCCATCTGCACTTCTGATTGCACAGCGGATCACATCCCCATCCTTCAGATATCTTCCGTTGCCTTCCTGATCTTCAACCATCATGTCGATCTTTTCCTGGCCCGGCACCGCAAGACTCGTCACTTTGCCGAGGAGCTCAGGTGTCAGATTCATTGCCACGCCTCCTGTCGTCCCAGTCATGACGAGGTCGCCTCTTGAGAGATCCATGATGCCGGCAAGCTCCACCAGCGTCTCTGCAGGCTTGAACAGAAGCTGGTCCGTGTTTGCCGACTGACGCAGGTCATCATTGACCCACAGATCAAGTTCCAGGTCATGGATGAGCGGCATTTCATCTTCATCAAGCAGATACAGGTATGGACCTATCGGACAGAATGTACGATAGCTCTTGCCCTTCAGCCACTGGCCCTGAGGCAGTTGGATGTCACGTGCCGATATGTCATTGGTGATTACAAGCCCCGCCACATACTCATGCAGGTTGTCTTCGTTTATATCCGAATGCTCTGTAACCTCCGTACCGAGTACCAGGCCAAGTTCTATTTCGTAGTCCAGAAGCTTCACCCCGTCCGGACGGATGACATCTTCATAGGCGCCACACAGGGAACTGTCCGCCTTGCCGAATATCATGTTGAACGGCGGACGGGCTGCTTCGAGCCCCGATTCCTCACGGTGTGAAGAATAGTTCGCCCCCTGGCAGACGATTCGTGCCGGTTTGGTCACCGGACTCAAAAGCCTCAAATCACCTACTGGAAATGACTCGGCGTCTTCTGAGGACAGAAGGGACTTCGCTTCATCCGGCCCTTCTTCCAAAAATGCATCCAATGTGCCGGATGTATTAGTCAGTGGAATTACTTCTTCTCCTGACAGGACACCCCACTGCGCTTCATTTTCCTTTTCGTATCTTACGATATGTAGACCCATATCGAACCATTCCCCCTTATTTTAATGTATATATCGTCACTATAACCCTGTATTCTCTATAGGGATACATACATAATATACTAAAAATTCAGTTATTTAAAACTTTATATTTAAATGATATTTCCATTAAAAAATAAAAAGCTTGAACCGTAGTCCAAGCCTTCAATATATCTACCACTTCGTAGAGATTGTATTGTAAGAAATTTTTATGATCATCCCTTTACCCACAGCTCTTCAAGCTCTTCCAGCGTTTTCCCTTTCGTCTCAGGAACGAATTTCCATACGAAGAGTCCGGAAAGGAAACACATCAGAGCATAGAAGCCGTATGTCATGGCTCCGCTTATTTCCATCATGAAAGGATAGAAGGAAGTGATTGTGAAGTTCGCCAACCATTGTACGGCTACCGCAATGGCCATCGCACTGCTTCTGACCCTGTTCGGGAATATCTCGGAAAGGAGCACCCAGGCAATCGGGCCCCAGCTCATCATGAATGAAGCTGTGTAGATGACGATGAATATAAGGGTTGAAATGCCGATGATGCCGAAACCTGCAAGCGTACTTACACCCAGCATGCCCACTGCCATGCCCGTTGATCCTATGATGAGCAGCGGCTTACGGCCAAACTTATCTACATACATTATGGCAACAAGTGTGAAGATCACATTCACAAGTCCCATCACAACTGTCTGTACCATCGATGCGTTTGCACCTGCACCAAGATCTGCAAATATACGTGGTGCATAGTACAGTGCCACGTTAATTCCGATGAATTGCTGGAAGAAGGAGATCATGATGCCGATGATGATGACCTTCTTGCCGAAAGTGAATAGCGGCGTCTTCTGCTCACTCTGTCCATCTTTCGTTGATTTGATGTTCGCCAGAATCTTTTTGGCATGGGATGGTGAGCGGTAGATTCTGTTCAGCACCGTCAAAGCCTTGTCTTCTTCATCGTTCAATGTCAGATGGCGCGGCGTCTCCGGTACCATGAATAGTAGGACGAAGAAGACCAATGCCGGCACCGCTTCTGATGCGAACATGTATCTCCAGCCCATATCGTCGATCCATAAGTCCGACTGTCCGAATGTAATGGCATAGTTGACGAAGTAGACGACGAGCATCCCGAATATGATGGCGAACTGGTTCCATGAAACCAGACGACCCCTGATGCCCGAAGGTGCCATCTCACTTATGAACATCGGAGAAACGGCTGAGGCAAGTCCGACCCCGATCCCCCCTATAATACGATAGATGTTGAACATGATGAGCAGGGCGAGACCCGACTCCCCGACTTCAAAGAAAATAAGTTCAGGATATGCGGAAAGAAATGCAGAAACCATCAGCAGCAGCGCTGCCAACTGCAGCGATCTCTTACGCCCAAAAGCTGCAGCAATCCGCCCGGACAACAAGCCGCCGATTACACAACCGATGAGGGCACTGGAGACCGTCACGCCATGGATGAACGAATTGTAATCCGCAGTTATGTATTTCTGAAGCGATTGTTCAGCCCCGGAAATGACTGCGGTGTCATAACCGAACAATAACCCACCCAGTGTTGCAATCAGAGTGATTGCAACGATGAAACCTCTGTTATAGTGTTGCGCCATAATATGAAAACCCCTTTATCTTGAGCTTATACTTAAAAACTGGAGAGGCATGACCATCTCCAGTTTCTTTCATGCTTAATCTTCTTTGTACCTGAAATATTTGAAGTCGGCATGCTTTCCTCTGCCGCTTGTATCTTGGCACTGCATCCCTACAAAGGCGCCTGTAAAGAATCCTCCGCCTTCAACATAATCGTCAGACAGTTTACGGCTTTCAAAAGTCACCCCTATGTCCATCCACGATTCTCCATCAAATGAATAAGAATAGCTATAGTGATGTCCATCAACTTTTACTTTCAAGTAAATATACTCTACGCTTCTGGGAACTTCGTGCGCATCTTCCAGATGGGCTGAGAAGCCGAAGTTGTCGCAGGAGGTCAATTCCAGCACCCTTCCCTTTTCTTCATTGAAAGAGACCTGAAGGGCCGTCCAGTTTTCTGTATTATAATAGTTGACCAGACCAGCTGCCTGCTGAAAAGTTTCAGGAGTATACTTGAGTGCCGTTTCAGCCTCAAAATTCAGGCTCTGCCATCTTCTTGCAACAAATGATTGGGTGAAGAGGGAGGTCAGTGATTCCCGGCCATACAGCCTGAGGTGATCGGGGCTTTCCTTAAGAGAACCGATTGTGTCGTTAAACGGTATTCTGAGAGTCTGGAAATTGATGTTCAGTCCATCCCCTTCAAAAGTTTCCAATTCCTTATACGTAGGAGACACAGGATACGAAGGCAAGTCGGGTGCATCAACTAGCAGGCTGCCTGCCTTGCTGCCGATTACATACGGCCATCCATCGCGCCACTCCAGACGTTGAAGGGCTGTCTCCCTACCGAGCGGACAGTATCCCCGATCATGATAGATGGATTCCGACTCCATCCTCAACGGACGACCCGTAAGATGTGCAATGTACCACTCGCCATTCTGCGTCTCGACAATGGAGGCATGTCCCGCCTTCTGCAGTGGGTTGGAGGGCTCATGCCAGGATGTGAGCAATGGGTTATCAGGGTGAAGCTCATAAGGTCCCCGCAAGTTTTTTGCACGTGCCAGAGTTGCAGCATGTTCATACCTTGTCCCGCCTTCGGCAGTAAGAAGATAGTAGTAGCCATCTATTTTATAAATATGCGGCGCTTCAGTCAGTTTTATTTCCGTCCCCTCGAAAATAATCTCCGGCTTTCCTACGAGTTCCTTGTCTTCCGGGGAATATTCCTGGAGGACAATCCCCCGGAAGGGATGATGGCCGACCCGGTGGTCCCAGACCATATTCAACAGATACTTTTTCCCATCTTCATCATGGAACAACGAAGGGTCAAACCCTGAACTGTTCAGGAAGACGGGTTCACTCCATTCTCCATCTACAGCATCTGCAGTCACCAGATAGTTGTGGCAATCCTTCCATTGTCCATCGACCACCTTCACATCTGTATAGATGAGCCAAAATTGACCATCACTGTAGGAGAGGCATGGGGCCCACACGCCCCCTGAGTTTGGATTGCCCTTCATATCAAGCTGAGACACCCGGTTTAGCGGATGGGAGACCAGCTGCCAGTTCACCAAGTCTTTCGAGTGATGGATCTGAACTCCGGGAAACCATTCGAATGTAGAGACGGCTATATAGTAGTCGTCCCCTACCCTCAATATACTCGGGTCTGGATTGAACCCTTTAAGTATCGGATTTTCTATTTTCATGATCATGCACTCCCGTCGATATTATTTGTAAGCCATCAGGTCATGATTCAACTTCTGTGTTGCAGGATAGACCTGTTTATATAACTGGTATACATTCTCGTACTGCTCCACCTCTGCTTTTGACGGCTTGAAGCTTTCCGCCTCCTCCGTGAAAGTCTCTGCACACGTCTTCAATGAATCGAACCATTCGGAACCGACTGCGGCAATCATTGCCGCCCCCATCGCTGGACCTTGCTCGGTCTTCAATTTCACTATCTCTGCATTGAAGACATCCGCCTGGATCTGCAGCCATTCTGCATTTTTAGCCCCACCACCTATGGAGATGATGCGGTCGATCGGCTTTCCATGATTCCTGATGATTTCAAGGGATTCCTTCAATGAGAAGGTGATGCCTTCTATCACAGCACGAGTGAAATGATTACGTGTGTGCGATGTATCTATGCCGTTGAACCCGCCGCGGATACTGCTGTCGATGTGAGGCGTCCGCTCCCCGGATATATATGGTGTGAACAGCAGACCATTAGCACCAGCCGGGACTCCCTTAATGCCTGAAAGCAACTCTTCAAAGTCCATATCCGGGGCGAAGGTGTTCTTGAACCAGGAAAGGCTGTCTCCGGCAGCGAGCGTTACTCCCATCGTATAGAAGGCTTCCGGCGCCGCATGGTTGAAATAATGGATGGCACCGCCGAAGTCTTTATCTCCGGTCGATTCATAGGAGAGTACGACACCCGAGGTTCCGATGCTGCAGAGTGCATCACCTTCGGCTAAAATACCTGCCCCGATGGCACCGCAAGCATTATCTGCTCCACCTGCGAATACTTTCACTTTTTCTGATAACCCTGTTGCTTCCACTGTTTCTGAATTCAGAGTGCCCGTCTGGGCTGTCGATTCTACGAGGGGTGGGCAGAGGGAGAAGTCGAGGCTTAGCACCTCGCAGAGTTCCCGACTCCACTCCCTGTGTTGCACATCCAACAGCAGTGTACCGGCAGCATCCGAATATTCCATGTTCATCTCACCTGTGAGCCTATATCTCAAGTAGTCTTTCGGCAATAGGAAACGATATGCTTTCTCCAGCACCTCAGGTTCATGCTTCTTCACCCATAACAGCTTTGGAAGCGTAAAGCCTTCCAGAGCTGCATTTTTTGTGATCTCAACCAATCTGTCGCTTCCGACAGTCTGAATAATTTCTCCACATTCCTTCGTCGTCCGTGTATCATTCCACAGAATCGCATTCCTTAATGCCATTCCAGACTCTCCTACAAGCACCAGCCCATGCATCTGACCTGAGAAACTCAATGCTTCGATCTCTTCAGTGCCTGTGCCGCCTATTTCCTTGAGCGCCAGCAGCGTCTTCTCAACCCACTCTTCAGGGTCCTGTTCACTGTATCCTGATTTTTCATGAAATATATTGAGCGGTTGCACGGCCTCTTTTACGACCTTCCCCGCTTCATCAACCATGATCACCTTGATTGAGCTTGTGCCAAGGTCAACACCCAGTACATGAGCCATCTTGAATACCTTCTTTCTTCTATTTATACATCGTCAGCATATATTGATTGATTTTAGCTTTGATCTTCTCGAGGCTGCCGGATTCGAGGTTGATTTCACCAAGCCCAAGCGCGTGTGCTTCGAGTTTCTTGAAATCTGTAGTGCCCTCCACAATCTCTTTGCCGATGCCCTGGTTGAAGGAGTCGTAGCGTTCGCTGATGAGGTCTTCGATTACACCATCATCAAGCAGTCTTTGGGCGAGTTTAAGCCCCACTGCGAAGCTGTCCATTCCTGCGATATGAGCATGGAAGAGATCGTCTGCCTTGAATGATCCCCTTCTCACTTTGGCATCGAAGTTAAGTCCGCCTTTTCCGAGGCCTCCATTTTTGAGGATTTCGTACATTGCCAGAGTCGTCGAGTAGATGTCTGTCGGGAATTCGTCGGTATCCCACCCGAGCAGCGGGTGTCCCTGGTTGGCGTCGACGGAACCAAGCATATCGTGGATTCTTGCATAATGCAGTTCATGCTCGAATGTATGGCCGGCCAATGTTGCATGGTTTGCTTCTATATTGAATTTGAAGTCCTTCTCAAGACCATAGTTCTGGAGGAACGCATATCCGCTTGCCACATCAAAGTCATACTGATGGGAAGTCGGCTCCTTCGGCTTCGGCTCGATCAGGAACTGAGCGTCGAAGCCGATTTCTCTTGCATAGTCCTTCGCCATATGGAAGAATCTGCCGAGGTTGTCCATTTCAAGCTTCATGTCAGTATTCAGCAGCGTCTCGTATCCTTCACGGCCGCCCCAGAAAACGTAACTTTCTCCCCCAAGTTCCTTGCCGATTTCCAGTCCTTTCTTCACCTTCGCAGCTGCATAAGCAAATACATCCGCACTGTTGGAAGAAGCAGCACCATGTACAAATCTCGGGTGGGAGAAGTTGTTGGCAGTATTCCAGAGCAGCTTTACATCGCTTGTCTTCTGGTAATCTTTGATCATTGCAACGATCTCATCAAGATTTTTATAGGTTTCTTTCAGGGAATCTCCCTCAGGTGCGATGTCTACATCGTGGAAGCAGAAGTAAGGAACACCAAGCTTGTCGTAGAATTCGAAAGCCGCTTCGACCCGTGCCTTAGCCAGATCCATTCCACTAAATTTGTCCCAAGGCCTCTGCGCTGTACCTGCACCGAATGGGTCCGAAAGATCCTCAGTGAACGTATGCCAATAGGCGACGCCGAACTTCAGGATATCCTCCATACGTTGGCCATTGATTTTTTCATCCGGATTGTAGAACTTGAACGCCATGTCCTTGTTTGAATTCGGTCCCTCGTAATTGATCTTTTCTATGTTGTTGAAGTATGCCATTGTATTTCCTCCTAGTTTTAAATATACTTATTAATAGTTAGTTCGTCTGAAAGACAAACTAAGTAATTGTGATGTACTTAACATGAATATACTAAACTAATCCAAACGGGGTGGTCTTAATGTATAACTCATTCATATACAGAATTCTTGAGTGGATTATGCGCCTTGCGTATGTGCAGCTCCTCTGGGTAGTATTCACTCTGATTGGTCTGGTGGCATTCGGTCTCTTCCCTGCTACATTTTCCGTATTCCATGTGGTTCGGAGATGGTTGAGGGGAGACACCGACGTGTCCATTTCAAAAACTTTCATCGGCCATTACAAGGCGCACTTTTTCAAAAGCAACCTGCTCGGCCTGTGCGTTATCTTCGGAGTGGCCCTGATTGCAGTGAACCTAATCTTCATCGATGTTACTGCACCCGGCGATTTGATGCTGATACACATCCTGCTTTTTGCTGTCATATTACTCTACGCCCTGTTCCTGTTCTATCTGTTCCCCGCTTTCGTCCATTTTGAAGGCAGCATCCTGAAAGTCGTTAGAAACGCATTCCTCTTCATGCTGATCAGTCCCGTGCATACAGCACTGATGGCTGTATCACTTGCAGCACTTGGCGCAATCTTCTACTTCCTCCCGCCGCTTGCCTTCATCTTTGGCATGACTGCCTATTCATTAACGACCACCTGGTTCGCCCTCATGGCTTTCAATAAGCTCAATTCAAAGGCACCGAACAGCTAAGACACCGCATAGGTGTCTTTTTTCATCCTTTGACCGCACTGGAAGCGAGTCCCTCCACCACTTTATTGCTGAAAAAGATGAAGGCGATGAGGATAGGCAAGATACTGATGATGAGGGTGGCCCCGATAGCCCCCCAGTCCGTCATATACTGGCCTATGAAGTTCTGTATCCCGACTGTCAACGTCTTGTACTTATCGGAGCTGATGAAGGTGTTGACGAATACGAACTCATTCCAGTTGTAGATCATGTTGATGATGATCGTCGTGGACATGATCGGCATCGTCATGGGTAGTATGATCCTGAAAAACACCCCATGGATATTACAGCCGTCAATGACTGCCGCTTCCTCTATCTCTCTTGGGAGTGTGTAGTAGAAGCCGAGCAGGATCATGATGGTGATTGGCAGATTATAGGCCGTATAGGTGATGATGATCGACAATGGATTGTCGATCAGATTGACTTGAAGGAACATGCTGAACAGCGGAATGATGGCCGAATGGACGGGGATCATCAGGCCGACCATGATCAGCCCTAGCACCAGGCCGCTGAGTTTCCATTTCATCCTGGTCAATGCAAATGTAGCCATGCTGGCTATCACTACAGTGAGTATTACAGCAGTAGCTGTAATCCATATGCTGTTCCAGAAGTAGAGGCCAATGCCGCCCTCCCATACCTTCAGGTAGTTCTCCCATTTGAATTCACTTGGCAGGGCAAAGGGAGACCCGGAAAAGATCTCCCTGTTGTCCTTGAGGGAAAAGAGGAACAGCCAAAACAGCGGAAAAAGTTGTATCACTGCCACGATTCCAAGGAAGGAATAGAGCAGTATGTAACCTAAACGATTCAACATACACATCCCCTTTAATATTGAAGTTTCTCATCACTTGAAGTGGCTTTACGGATGAGCAAGGTTGCTATCAATGTAATTATGAGCATCAGGAATCCAATCGCACTTCCGTACCCGAAGTCATTTACCGAGAAGGCGAGCTTATACATATATGAGGCCATGACCTCACTTGCACCGTTCGGTCCCCCATTGGTCATTACATAAATCAAATCAAAGTATTTCAATGACCCGACAACCGCCAGCACTACCGTAACAAGGATGACTTCCCGGATCAGAGGTAATTTTATCTTGAGTGCAATCTGCAGCGGCGATGCCCCATCTATACGGGCCGCCTCAATCACCGTCTCGGGAATATTCTTCAGTGCAGCATAGTATATGAGTATGTAGAACCCTGCATACTGCCACACTATCGGCAGAAATATGGCATAGAGTACGATATTCGGGTCAGCCAGCCATGAAGGTGGATTTTCAACCCCCACCTGCATCAGGATCCAATTTAGGATACCATTGGAAGGATTGTAGACTTTGATCCACAACTGCGCAATCGCAACAGACGACAGCAACATTGGGATAAGATAGATTTTTCTCAGGAGACCGGCCCCTTTTATTTTGGAAGCCAACACAAGGGATACAGCCAGATAGAGTATGAGGCTCAGTGTAGAAAATAGAGCCAGAAGTGTCGAATGCCATACACTTGTCCAGAACATGCCGTCTTGCAAGCCCCTGATATAGTTTTCCAATCCGATGAATTTCATTTCCCCTATACCGTCCCACTCCATCAATCCATAATAGCCTGACAGGATAAGTGGAATGAAGATCAGCACCCCCACCAGCAGAAGCGCCGGTGACATGTAGAGGAGTATCATCCATTTATTAGACATTACCTTATTCATCACATTCACCTACATTTGAGGGAGGGGGCAACGGTAAGATCGCCACCCTCCCAGAATCATGATGCGTGTACAACTATTCGCCCTCGAGCACTTCCGTATGTGCTTCAGTGAATTCTTCAGGTGTCACTTCTCCGCCGAACAATGCCTGTATCTGATTCAGGTGCACATCTGCTGCGTCTGCACTCATCTGTACATCTGCATAAAGAGTGATGTTAGAAGCCGAATTCAAATCGTTCAGCACATCTACATACATCTGAGGCAGGTCCAGCGATTCGGGATCGATTTTGGTTGCCGGAATTATACCTACATCGGTCACTGCACGCTCGCCCCATTCTTCTACGAAGAATTTGGTAAATGCCTTCGCCTCTTCCTTTACATCCGAGTTTTCAGCAACGAACATGCCAACGCCCGGACCGCCGACATAGCTGTCCATATCTCCCTCACCGTCAACGGTTGGGAATTTGAAATAGCCGACCGAGTCGCGGAACTCCTGTGGAACGTCTTCATTCGTCGTGTAGTTCGGCAGATCCCATGTAGCAATCAGATACATTGCCGCCTGCTCATTCATGAATGAACTCTTGGCTTCCTGGTCGGACAGACCATTCGCCCCTTGCATGAAGGTATCATTATCCACGAGGTTCTGTACTTCTTCTGCAGCCTGTATAAGTTCAGGCTTGTTGAAATCGCCGGATTCAATGGCTTCCGTCAGCAGTTGGGAGCCCCCGAGCCTGTCAGCCAGATACATATACCACATCGAGCCTGTCCAACTGTCTCCATTTCCAAGAGCGACAGGCGGTACACCATTTTCGTTCAGTGTATCCACCACCGAATTGAACTCCTCCAGTGTCTCAGGCGGCTCCAGGCCGTATTCATCGAATATGGCTTTGTTGTAGTAGACGTTCGCCGTATTCAGTTCCAATGGCAGGCCATACGTCTGACCGTCGATTTCATAGCCTTCAGTCGTCCCTTCTACAAACTGTTCGCGCAATCCATCATCCAGCATGTCGTCCAGTGGCGCGAACTTTTCTCCGCTGACATAAGGCTCCAGATATCCCGCTGCCCATGTCATGCCGACATCCGGCAATTCATCAGAGGAGGAGAGCACCTTCACCTTATCCTTATACTGCTCGTTGCTCAAGACTTCAACATCCACCGAGACTCCTTCATTCTCTGCTTCAAAATCTGAGATGATCTCCTCGACCACCCTATGATGCTGGGCCGAATTGCCTTCCGGCCATAGATGCATGAATTCGACCGTTTTTTCCCCTTCGTTCCCTTCACCCGCTGAAGCGGACTCGTCCTCTCCACCGGAACAAGCTCCAAGCATCAGAACCATGGCCGTAGCCCCTGTAGCCGTAAGCGCTTTCAAGTAACCCAATAAAAAAACCCCCTGTTTGATTTTTCAATCATTTTTTATTTCTTGTTGATAGAATAGCACCCCTAACTTCATTTGTCTAGTGGATGAACAAAGTTTTACCAAAATCCATTTCGTCATTTCTTTTAGGAATGATGTACTGTATATTTAACATTATCATGAGGGCTGTCCCGATAAGGATCAATTGGAAGGAGTCGACTCAATGAAGAAAACAAAGACTTGGAACCAACATGTGGTCAAACAGGAGAATAAGGACCTCGTACTGCATACGATCATGCGCTACGCCCCGATCTCCAGAGCAGAAACGGCAATTAAAACCAGCTTGAACAAAGGGACGGTCTCCTCCCTCGTCAATGATCTGATTGAAGAGAATATGGTCTACGAGTCCGGACCTGGGAAATCCAGTGGCGGCAGACGTCCGGTCATGCTGAACTTCAACCGGATGGCCGGCTGTTCCATAGGAATCGACCTTGGCGTCAACTATATCCTTGGTGTGCTTACCGACCTCACCGGTGAGATTCTGATGGAAAAGTATATCAAATACGAATATGAATCCTACGAGATAACCATCCAACATACGTTGGAAGTAATCGATTACCTCATTGCCAGACAGCCCGACACCCCCTACAGCATTGTGGGGATTGGGGTCGGCATTCCGGGAGCAGTCGACTTGAAGGGCCAGGTTATGCTCGCACCCAATCTCAACTGGGAAAACATAGAGATAAAAGACAAGCTGCAAGATCGGTATGGGGTCCCGGTAATTATCGAAAATGAGGCGAATGCAGGATGTTATGGTGAAAAGAAATACGGTGTTGGCAGCAAAAGCAATCATATCCTCTACATCAGTATCGGTATCGGTATCGGCATCGGCATGATGCTTAATGGAGAACTCTATCGCGGCAACAACGGTTTTTCTGGCGAGATGGGACACATGACCATCGATCTGAATGGCAATCCCTGTCCATGTGGCAACCAGGGGTGCTGGGAGCTCTATGCTTCTGAAAAGGGATTGCATGCAGCCATGTCTGCATACGATATCTCCCCTCAATCGAATGATCAGAGGGACCTCGAATATCTGATTGACCTCGCCCAGCAGAATGATGAGCGCGCCCTCTCACTCTTCAATACGGTCGGCGGCTATATCGGCCTTGGTGTCAAGAATATCGTCAATACATTCAATCCTGAACAGGTCATCATCGGAAACCGCATGAGCTCTGCACAGGAATGGATTGAACCTGCAATAAGAGAAAAACTGGATGGGACACTATGGTTCCAAAAGGAAGGGCTGCACCTTGATTTCTCCGGCCTCTCCACCCATTCTTCGGCAATGGGCATGGCCGCCTTTTCCACCGAAAACTTCCTGAGGAGCTACCAATATAGCCAAACCGCACTTTAGGAAAGGAGGATTCCATGTTTTCAAGACTTAAGACTGCTTTCCCTTCCCTCATCCCCTTCACATGGGAAGAATCGGAACGGGAAAGGTACATATGGTTTGTGATGGAGGATGATGAAATAATCGGCATCGACAAGTCCGAGCTCTCCGAACGTGATTTTTCAGTGCTTTCCGCCTTCCTCACCCCGTACCGGGAGAAATTCCCAATGCCCACAGATGAAGAGAAGAAGTGGACCGATGCCATCCAGGGAAGGCAGACTCTTGACTGGAAGTCCAGTTACCGCTTCATCCACTTCCACATCCTCACCAGGCATGTTGAGCCCAAAGCCGTCGATCAGGCACTCAGGGAGGCAGTCGACCGGAAGGTGAAAATCATCTGGAAGAATGCCCATGAAGGCATCATCATAGAAGAAATCGAGCAGTCGAAGGAAACCATCAAATTCGGAGAAATCATCGATTTGATCATGAGCGACCTCTACCTGAACATAAAGCTCTATGTGGCGCCTGCCAACTATGATGCCATGAGCCCAAAGACTTATCATGATCGTACTTCTGAGCAGGCCCGCCTCCTATTCAACACCCTGGGACAATCCGTCATATCCTTCACGGACGGCATGACGGACCTCATACTCGATAGAACTTCCCAGGAAGACAAACAGAACATCATTTCAGTGCTCGGTGATTATGCAGACGACCCTGCCTGGCTCGAGGCAATGACAGTCCTCTTCAAAAGTAGCCTGAACATATCGGTAGCTTCGAAAAAGCTGTTCATGCACAGGAATACACTGCTGTACAAGATGGACAAGTTCAGTGAAAATACTGGGCTTGACCTACGTAATTTCGATGATGCGGTAAAGGTCCAGCTTGCCATTAGATGCCTCAATATGGAGAAGTGCACAAAATAAGCGTCAATCATTGTGCACTCCTTCCATATACATCCCACCCCCCTGCCCTCTAGAATAAAAGGCAACCACACGACAAAGGGGATATGAAATATGGCAGAACTCATGTTGAACGACATCAAAAAGGTCTATGATAACGGGGCAGTCGCGGTTGAAGATTTCAACCTACATATCAAAGACAAGGAATTCATTGTTTTCGTTGGTCCATCAGGGTGCGGTAAGTCGACCACACTTCGAATGATTGCCGGTTTGGAAGAAATCAGTGGGGGTGAACTACGCATCGATGATGCGGTCGTCAATGATGTGGAACCAAAAAACCGGGATATTGCGATGGTCTTCCAGAACTATGCCCTTTATCCACACATGACCGTATATGATAATATGGCATTCGGTCTGAAACTGAGGAAGCAGAACAAGAAGGATATAGACCAGCGAGTCAGGAACGCCGCCAAAATATTGGGGCTTGAAGAATATCTCGACCGCAAACCCAAAGCACTCTCAGGCGGGCAGCGCCAAAGGGTCGCACTGGGCCGTGCAATCGTCCGGGATGCAAAAGTCTTCCTCATGGATGAGCCGCTCTCGAACCTCGATGCCAAGCTCCGGGTCCAGATGCGTGCCGAGATACAGAACCTCCATCATAAACTTCAGACGACAACCATATATGTCACACATGATCAGACCGAGGCAATGACCATGGCCACAAGACTCGTTGTCATGAAGGATGGCTACATCCAGCAGGTCGGCACACCGAAAGAAGTCTATGACCATCCCGACAATATATTCGTTGCTGGATTCATCGGTTCGCCTGCAATGAACTTCTTCCGCGGAAAATTGATGGATGAGCATTTCGTGACCAATTCACGCAAACTCAAAATTCCAGAGGGTAAGCTGAAAGTATTGAGGGAACAAGGCTATACGGATCAGGAAGTGATTCTTGGCATACGACCGGAAGACATCCACGATGAACCGCTCTTCATACAATCAGCACCCGGTGCTGCGCTGACTGCAGATGTTGAAGTCGCAGAACTTATGGGCGCAGAGATTTTCCTGCATTCCAATTATGACGGCCAGAAGTTCATTGCCCGTATCGATTCACGGACGGATGTCAAACCCGATTCACAGATAGAGCTTGCTTTCGATATGAACAAGGCAATCTTCTTTGATGCCCAGACTGAAAAAACCATCAGATAACCAAAAGAGGGACTGCTTTGCAGCCCCTCTTTCTATTTCTCCACACTGAATCTGAATATCGTTTCTTTCCTGTCCATCTCCTGAGCTTCCATCTCAAACCCGAGATCCATATGCTGGGCAGCGGGCGTCACCTGCGCCTCCATGCAGAACCCCATATATTTTTGCGGTTTTCTTTCTGCGAGCGGCAGACCATCATCCAGATTATTGCCCGTGTAGAACACAAGTCCAGGGAAATCCGTGTCCATTGTTACCTTTCTCCCACTCTTCGGCTCGTACACTTCGATGTGGTCTTCACCCTCCAACAGGAAGTAATGGTCATAACCGCCATTCGCCACTTTGATCTGTGCATCATCGCTTTCGAACACTTCCTGCAGCGCTTTGCCCTTCTGAAGATTGAATATGCCTTCACATACTGCGATGGATTCCGGGATCAATGTGTCATCCATCTTGAGATATCGGGAGGCACCGCTCCTCACAAAATGGTTGCCGATGGCGGTCTCAGTATCGCTGTTCAGATTGAAATAGACATGGTTGGTCGGTGCCACGGCTGTCGGCCCCATGCTCCTCACTTCATACTCGAGCTTCAGGGCATTGTCCTGACCGAGGGAATAGAGGATGCTCACTTCGGGGGTCCCGGGGTAGTCCTCGACCGAGGTCGTGAACTTCACTTTTTCGATGCCATCTTCGTCGATGACAGCATCTTCCCACATCTTCGTATGCACGCCTGCGTCACCACTATGCAGCAGATGCGGACCATCGTTGCTGTCGAAGCGGTGTACCTCTCCATCCAATTCAATCTGCGCATCCTTCACCCTGCCCGCCACAGGGGCGATGGTGGCACCGAGGAAGTGCAGATTACCCCTGTACTCCTCAAATGATTCATTCCGTAGCACGATATTGCTGAACTCACCATTCCTATCGGGTACATGGATACCGATGATGCTTGCCCCGATGTTCAGTAGTTCGACCTTCATGCCTGTACCGTTCTCCAGCACGTATTCCACAATCCCATCTTCATGATTCTTTCTATTGATTTTCATATTATACCTATCGCCTTTCCAGTATCATTTTCCAATAATAACAATATACCCCGAGGCAATCCTAAAAACCAAAATTCCTGCAACTATTCATATAATTTCAACCAGTTATCATTTTTACGTTTATCCATGTAATGTTAAGGTTAAAGAGTATGGAATAGTGTCAAAAATCAAAAGGCACAAAATAACTTAGGAGCGTGTTTACTTTATGACCGAGTACTCGAGGGAAGATATTTTAAGGATTGCTGAAAATGAAAACGTAAGATTCATCAGATTGCAGTTCACTGATATTCTGGGTGCAATCAAGAATGTGGAGATCCCAGTCAGCCAGCTGGACAAGGCGCTGGACGGCGAAATGATGTTCGATGGGTCCTCCATCGAAGGTTTCGTAAGACTGGAAGAATCCGATATGTACCTGAAGCCCGACTTCAACACTTGGGTGATCTTCCCATGGGAGCACAACGGCAGAAGAATCGCCAGACTGATCTGTGATGTCTATGACATCGACGGCAATCCTTTCGAAGGTGACCCGAGATCGAACTTGAAGAGAGTCGTCAAAGAGATGGAAGAAATGGGCTATGAAGGTATGAACCTCGGTGCCGAGCCGGAATTCTTCCTCTTCAAGTTGGATAAGGAAGGCAACCCGACTACCGAACCAAGTGACGAGGGCGGCTACTTCGACCTCGCAGCAATGGATGATGGCGAGGAATGCCGTCGTGAAATTTCCCGTACACTTGAGGAAATGGGGTTCGAAGTGGAGATGTTCCACCACGAAAACGCCCCGGGACAGCAGGAGATCAGCTTCAAATATGCAGACGCCGTCACATCTTCCGACAACCTGCAGACATTCAAGCTTGTCGCGAAGACGGTCGCAAGACGCTACAACCTCCATGCCACGTTCATGCCGAAGCCAATTTATGGACAACCGGGAAGTGGCATGCACTACAATGTCTCCCTCTTCCGCGACGGAAAGAACGTCTTCTATGATGAGAATGATGAATTCGGTCTGAGCAAGGAAATGCGCCACTTCATGGCGGGACTGCTGCACCACGCCAGAGGGTACACTGCCGTCTGCAACCCGCTCGTCAACTCCTACAAGCGACTGCAGTCCGGTTTTGAAGCACCGAAGTACATCGCGTGGAGCGGCCGCAACCGTTCTCCACTCCTCAGGATTCCGTCCACTCGTGGTGCGGCGACGCGTGCTGAAGTCCGTTCCCTCGACCCATCCGCAAACCCGTATCTTGCGACTGCCGCAATCCTGAAGGCAGGGCTCGAAGGCATCCGCAATGAAACCGAACTCGATACGCCGGTCGACGAAAACATCTATGAAATGACGAAGAAGGAAAGGGATGTCGAAAACATCGAAGATCTCCCGACGACACTCTACACCGCGCTCAAGGCATTGAGGGAAGATACAGTCATCCAGGAAGCGCTCGGAAAGCATATCTATAAGCAATTCTACGACAACAAACAGCTGGAATGGCAGATGTACAGCGCCCAGATCACCGAGTGGGAACTTGATGAATATCTGACACAGCACTAGAACATGTTAATACAAACAAAAACCTGCCGGTTGGAATGATTCCAACCGGCAGGTTTCTTGATTTTTATTCTATCTGACGAGCAGGATGATCGCGAAGAAGATGATGGCGATGATCAATATCTTCTCCAGCAGTTTGTCGGGCAGGGTGCTCGCATACCTGCCGCCGATGGACCCACCGATTGCGGAACCGATGGATAGCGCAATGGCGAACTTCCAGCTGATCAGGTCATTGAAGATGAAGACGAAGGTCGAGACCGAGATGTAGATGGTGACGACGAGCGTCTTGAGCCCGTGCATCTCCCCCATCGGTATATTCGGAATGAGCATGAGCAGGGTCAGGCTGATGAAGAAGCCGACCCCTGCCTGAAGTGCGCCGCCGTATAGGCCGATCAGTATGAAGGCGATCCCGAGCAGCGGGATCGCGACCTTCGGGTTGAACTTGCTTTTTATGTAGCGCTGGGGCTTGATGATGAGCAGCACTGCGAAGATGACCATGAACACCGCCAATAATGTATCGAATGTGTCATCTGCGATGTTGACCGCAAACCGTGCCCCATATATCGAGGCGATGGTGGTCGGGATAGCCAGCAACAGGCCAAACTTCCAGTTCAGGTGCCCATTCTTCTGAAACTGGTACAGTGCAAATCCATTCTGGAACAGTATGGCGATACGGTTCGTCCCGTTCGCCACATTCGATGGCAGTCCGAAGAATATGAGCATCGGCAGTGTAAGCATGGAACCGCCCGCTGAGACGATATTGATGAAGCCGACGACGATGCCAACGACAAATATGGCGATAAGCGATAATATTTCCATATGACAGCTTCTTTCCTATTATTTTTGTCCATCAAACAGTTTCATTATTTAAGCATCATCATATCAGTTTTACGTGTAAAATACACCGGAATGTCCGAAATTCATTAAAAAGGGCAGCCATGGCTGCCCTTCCACAACTACATCCACTCGAGTATGCCATTCAAATCCGTATACGCCCTATCAGGCTGGATATCCAGTGTTTCAGGCTGTGCACCTCCCCGGTTGATCCAGGCTGTATGGAAACCGAAACTTGCCGCCCCCATGATATCCCAGGAATTCGAGGACATGAAGAGCACCTCATCCCTTTCAATTCCCAGTCTGTCCAGTGCATGGGCGTAGGCGGCCGCAGCCGGCTTATACTGCTTGATTTCATCTGCACTGATGACCATGTCGATGTCACCAGCAATGTCGGGGCCATTGACGAGCGGGCCAATCATATTTTCCGAACCATTCGAGAATACGACGCGTTGCTTGTCGGAGAGCTTCCCGAGTACATCCCTTACCTCTTCGAACAACTCAAGCGCCAGGTAGGCCTCCATCAGCATATCTTCGTTTTCCTTTGTAAGTTTTGCGCCTTCCGCCTTGCAGGCATATCGCAGCGCATCACGAGTCACTTCATCAAAAGGCCTGTAACGCCCCATCATCTGCCTCTGGAAAAAGTACTCCAACTGCTTCTTGCGCCACTCCGCGCTGATTGCCTCTCCCTTCTCCGGAAATAGCGAATCGCATGCCTCCTTGACTGAATGGACATCATACAGTGTCCCATATGCATCGAATACCAGCGCCTTGATCATCCTTTTCATCCCCTTCCATATGTTGGTTTAAAGCTACCCTGTGACTCCAAGGGCAAACTTGAGGTTGCATAAAAACATGCATATTGCAGGCATATCTTCCTCTAAATACGGTTATAAGAAAGGAAAGCATGAAATCAGACAGCAATGGAGGTGGCTGCATGGAAAAAAAGAGTATCGCTTTAATCACAGCGCCCGGCATCGCAGAGCGGCTCGGTGCCGAACTCGTCGAAGAGATACCCGGGATGCTCGACTACTACATCACGGATGATTACGAGTGGGATGTCCACTACTATGATGACATACTTACCGGCGGCACGAATGATTCCAAGGAAGTGATTGAAGCCGTCTGCGACAAGAAGGATGACGAGGGATGGGACTATGCCATCGCCCTGACCGACCTGCCGCTCTTCAAAGACGAACGTCCTGTCGTCGCCGAGGCCCTGAAGGACAGATCGGCAGCACTCCTCAGCCTGCCCGGTTTCGGCTTCACCACAATGAAGAAACGCGTTCAGGAGTCAATACTCCAGCTGATGAACGAGATGTACTATGGCACATCCGATGAAGGACGGCAAGCCTCTGCGGCCCATATGGAATCCCAAGACAAGCAGAAGTTCGATGCCCTCAGGAACAAGGATTCACGCAAGCTCATCGGTTCGCGGATTTTCGAACGCATCTCACCCCTGATCCGTGAAACGCCCCAGGAAGAAGAAGAAGGTGTCGATGTCCGATATACCGTCAAGTCAAAGCCGGGCGGCTACCTGCGCATCATTTCCGGCATGGTGTTCGCGAATGAACCATGGAAGATGTTCCCTGCCTTCGGCAAAATCATCGTCATTGCATTCACCACTGGCTCCTATGCCCTTGTATTCTCGACCCTATGGCAACTCAGTATGAATTTCAGCGTGCCGAGGGCACTGCTGCTGACCGTATTTTCCATACTTGCTCTTACCATGTGGATCATCATGGCCCATCAACTCTGGGAGAAAAAGGGTGAGGAGAACAGGACCTTCCTTAGGAAGATCTACAATGTAACGACTTTCTTCACCCTGCTCATGACCGTCATCATGTATTACATCATACTATTCGGCATGTTTTCCATCTGGACGATACTGCTCATGCCAATGGCACAGATTGAAGACTATACTTCAGCCTCGCCAGGTATGGGAATCTACTTCTATACGTCTTGGATCGGCGCCAGCATCTCCACAATCATCGGTGCACTCGGCTCCGCGTTCGAAGACGAAGAAGTCGTACTCGACAGCACATATGGATACCGTCAACGCCAGCGTCATGAGAAACTGAAGGAAGAACGTGAGCAGGAGAAAGAAGAGGAGAAAGAAGAAGCCAAGGAGTACGAAGAATAAAATAACGGCGCACTCAATCAGCATCCTTCAAATTATGGGAGGGTGCTTTTCTTATGCGCGTCAAAAATGACAGGGAAATACGAAGCATTTACAGCATATTAACACGAATTTCATCGCGTCTGAACATTGTCTCTTTAGACTGTTGATGTAGCTCACCTTACAAGAAGAGCTATGAAACCATTGGAAGATGGACTAATTACTATGAAGGAGAGAAGACGCATGAAAAATTTCGCAGGCACCTTGGTGAAAACTTTATTGATGGCACTCCTTTTGGTCGGCCTATTGGGAATATCGAATGGCCAAGATGCAGTTTCCGCAGCCGGAAAAAACAATATTTCCCAAAATGCTGCACAACATACGATGAACATTGCACATCGGGGCGCCTCCGGCTATGCACCTGAAAATACAATGGCCGCATTTGACAAAGCCTTGGAGATGAAAACCGATTACATCGAAATAGATGTTCAATTGAGCGAAGATGAGGAAGTCGTTCTGATGCATGACGCAATGATCGACAGGACGACGGATGGTTCAGGCAGTGTGGACGACTACACCCTTGAGGAGTTGAAGCAGCTCGATGCAGGCAGCTGGTTTGGACCTCAATTTGCGGGAGAACAGATCCCTACATTTGAAGAAGTACTCGACGCCTACCGAGGAAAGATCGGTATCCTGATTGAAATCAAGAATGCATCCCAGCATCCAGGTATAGAAGAAAAAGTTGCTGCTGCACTGGAAGAGAGGAATATGGACAAACCGAATAACGGCAAGATCATTGTACAATCATTCGACCACGGATCAATCGCACACTTCAATGCCCTCCTGCCGAATGTCGACACCGGTGTTCTCGTGGGCTACAACGCTGAAGGCATATCTGATGCACAACTCGCCCAGTTCTCCACATACGCTGATTATGTAAATCCCAACCACCAGATGGTAGACACGGATCTTGTCAGCCGTATCCATGACTACAGCATGCGTATTGCTCCATATACATTAAATGATCAATCAAGGATCAATGAACTGATGGAGTACGGAGTTGATGGAGTCATTTCAGATTACCCGGACCTCGTAGGACACAATAGTGCACCACACTACAATTAGGGAACAGCTTCCCATTTCGATTCTAACCATCAATACAAAAGCAATAAGTATCATGATTTTTGTAGTACACCCAAAAAATTAACGGTGCTCTTTTTTAGAGCGTCGTTAATTACTATATTTCAATTTCCTATCCTTCCAAATTTCAAAGGCCCGAAGGACGGAATGAATATGCGAAGCAAAGAAGAAAGAGGGGAAATCATATGATTTCCCCTCTTTCTTCACATAAACATCTTATCCTTCAAACGCATCAGTATAAATCTTTCTTATGACCTCTTCTTTCAGTTCCAGTGGGCTCCTGACAAGTAGTCTTGTCTGTTTTAGAGCATTTTTCGTCAGAAGTTCAATATCATTTTCCTTGATATCATAGTACTTGAGGTTTCTCGGGAGACCCACGTCCTCTACAAGATTGAAAAGCTTCTGTACTATTTCGGAAGAGATCGTCATCGAATCCTTACCCGCTGTATCGATTTTAAATATTGGTGCCAGCTTAGACAACTTATTACTGCATGACTTCTGGATAATGTTGTAGACGTACGGAAGGAGCACTGCATTTGATTCCCCATGAGGAATTTTAAAGTTTCCACCCAAAGGATATGCAAGGGCATGGACGCCAGCGACACCTGCATTGTAGAAGCTTAATCCTGCCATGATGCTGGCAGCGGATAATTCATTTTTGGCTTCAAAATTTTTGGCATCCCACACACCTTCTCTGACATTGTTGTAGATTTTTTCTATAGCTCCCGTGGCTAAGGTGTCCGTTATCGGGGTCGCGTTCACGGAGGTGAATGCTTCTATCGCATGGGTGAAGGCATCCACACTGCTTGCCGCCGCGACTTTGGGCGGCAGGGAATACGTATATACCGGGTCAATTATGGCATAGGTTGCGAGCATGAGCGGGTCTGTTACAGCATCTTTACTGTCTCCAGTAGAAAATACAGCGATATCAGTTATTTCAGCACTTGTCCCGGAAGTGGTCGGCATTAATATATTCGGTATCTTCTCCTTGCCGAGTTTTTTGTCCCCGGTCAAATTCAGGTAGTTCTCAACCCCTCCATCCTGTACTGCAATCAGTGATGCAGCTTTCACCAAGTCTAGAGTGCTGCCGCCCCCCAGTCCTATAATGAGGTCAGGGTCATATTTCCTGACTTCCTCAATGATTTCGTTCCCTTTTTCAACTGAAGGCTCGGCCATCACATTCGTGGATAGTTCATACTTGATACCATGATCATCCAGTATGGATTTTATTTTTCCGGTAGAGCCCAGCTCTTCCAGTATCGGGTCACAGAGGATATAGACTTTCTTGGCATCCATCTCTTTAACGATGTCATTTATTTTATCAGTGGAGTCCACCCCGTGATGTATCTGTGCGGGTGATATCAATTTCATATTCATCTCTCCTTTTATTTTGAATCCTCGAATTGTACAAGGTTGTTATCTCCAGGCTTCGAAGTGGCCAGGGTCATAATCACCATGACAGCCATCGATATCAATACACCCATGCCTGCTGCTGCAAACGGGTTGGAAACATCAAGTCCGAATGGCAGGTAAATGAACCAATATGCGATCGTCCCTGCCGCCAATGATGTGATTGCCGATGTCCTGTTGGCCCTCTTCCACAGTGAGCCGACAACAAGCGGGCCGGCTGTGGCAGAAACTATGCCGCCGATACCAATCCACATGAATATGGATAGGAACTCTGGTGGGTTCCAGGCGACTATACCGGCAAGTATGAGGAACAGGAATGTGGAATATCTGCTTATGGCAAGTTCATATTTCTCAGCTTTTTCTTCACTCATATTTGTCCTAGGTACGATTGACAGCCTGAATATATCATTGGCAAGTATCTGCGTCAGTGATACTACCAGACCGTCAGAAGTGGACATTACTGCAGAAAGGACAGCGACTGCCAGGAATGCCGCAAGGAATGGCGGGAAGATTTCAGTGAATAGTGTTGGTATTACTGCATCCGCTCTTATTTCTGTGCTTGGGTCCAGCACTCCAATTGCAAGCATGCCGCCCAGACCCATCAAAGGAAGGATGGTCGCGAAAACGGTCGTGAACATGAGCAGCATTTTCAGGTCTTTATTTGAACGCACGGCCATGAACTTGTTCCCCAAGTGCGGCTGTACAGCAAATGGCAGGTGGGCAATCAGCAGAAGCAGTACAAGCCAGATGCTGCCATACGTTTCATCCCCCGGAATGAACAGTTGCCCAAAGTGACCTTCCGGCCTTCTCTCCGTAATTCTGTCGATCAGTTCACCGAAACCGCCGTCAACGCCTACACCGAGCGCAAAACAGATGACGACTATCAGTGCAATCATAACCATGAGCGCACCCTGTACGGCATCAGTCATGATATCTGAGTGGGAACCACCCAGGAACACATAGATTCCTATGACTACGATTGTAATGATGATTCCTACACCATAATCCAGTCCCATCATGATCTGGAACATTGTTGCTGCTGCAACAAGTTGTGAAATGACATAGAAAATCAGCAGGATGGAGATGACTGCCAATACCAGCCTTAATATGTTGCTGTTGTAACGATTTCCGATGAATTCAGGAATGGTACGTGTTCCAAGCTTATCCCCGTATTCTTTGATTGCCTTCGCAAAGAAGAGCATACCGAATACTGTAGCTACCGGGTAAAGCAGAGGATACCAGAGTGACGGTGCCCCCAATGCATATGAAAGTCCGGGCATGCCCATGAAAGTGGAGCCGCTGGCAATACCTGCACTGATTACAAGTGCAATCGTAATCGGACCATAACTGGATCTTGCTGTCGCGAAGTCATCACTCGTATGTGTCTTTTTCATCCCAAGGTAACCGAAAAACAGCATGGCGCCTATGAAGATTGTCATGAATATCCATGACCACATGATTACACTATCCATTATTTAACCCCCTTTTTTCCGTTCAAGAATGATGTCTTGAACAGAATCAGATACATCGCTACCCATGTTGTGAAATTGACTGCAAAAATTATATACAAAAATGTCATTGCAATTTCATCCCCTTATTATCATTTTGTATATTTCATCGTTCTTCTTAAGCTTCCTGCGCATACCGCTCACTTCTTCATGAAGGACATAGCCCCCATTCTCCTCTGTAATACGGTAGGGAAGGTAGATGTAATACTGGTCCACCTTCTCTATTTCCGGATAACTCCAACTTTTCTTCTTGTACATGTAATGATGCCTGAGCAGGTCATAGCCGTTCTTCTCAATGTCATAGATCATTTCCACCGGCATCGTATAGGAATACTTCTTCTCTCTATATGCCTCATAGTCATCAGTTAAAAAGGAAGTCTCCTTTTGGATGAGATCAGTCGCCAGCATATGCCTGAGCTTCTTCTTCCCCAGTAGAGGCAGCGGCTTGTATGTTACGTGCCACTGGGAAACCAGAATCGGCAGGTTGAATTTGATTTCATTCATAGTTCAGGCTGATCATTTTCAATTTCGCCATCTCCCTGATGGCATATTTGATGCCTTCAGTGCCATATCCCGAGTTTTTCCTGCCGTTGTATGGCATGTGGTCAAAGCGCAATGTAGGAACGTCGTTTATCAGGACCTGGCCATAATCAAGCGCATTGCCAAGCTTCAGGGCACGCTTCAAGTCATTCGTGAAGACGCCGACATTCAGACCGAATTCAGAGGCATTCAGTTTCTCGGACATGTCCATGGAGGACGCCGCCTTTTCCACTACGAGAACCGGACCGAATATTTCATTTGTGCATATCTTCATATCATCGGATGTATTCGCCACAATGGCAGGCGTCACACTGCCGTTGATCTTCTCGCCGCCAGTGATGATTTCAGCTCCATCCCGTACCGCTTCCTCGAGCCACGCAACTATCCTTTCCTGACTCTGTTCATCGATGAGATCCGAGAAGTCCGTCGCTTCATCGAGCACATCACCATACTTCAGGGCTTCAGTCTGTGTCTTCAAATGAGAGATGAACGCATCATATATTTCTTCATCGACATAGGCCTTCTGGGTACTTATGCACACCTGTCCATTATATGAAAATGCACCATTCACAACCTTCTGGGCCACCCCTTCCAAATCATTGATGTCTTTCGTGATGTAGACGGGTGATGTACTCCCAAGTTCCAGAGTGAGTTCCCTCAGCCCGACCTTGGATTTGATGATTTTTCCTACTCTCGCGCTGCCTGTAAACGAAAGTTTCTTGATCTCATCAAATTCAAGCAGGTGATCGGTGACCCGCTCTCCATCTCCGGTGACTATTTGAAGCACATCTTCCGGCAGGCCGCTTTCTTCAAAGATATGCCTCATGAGGAAGGAGGAGAATGGCGTCTTTTCAGAGGGTTTTATGATCACCGAATTGCCTACCGCAATCGCCGGGCCAATTTTATGAAGGGCCAGGTTCAAAGGGAAATTGAATGGCGTCATCGCATACACAATCCCAAGCGGTTCGTACTTCGTAAACGCTTCCCTGTTGGAGCCATTCGGTGCAACATCAAGATTGATGGGTTCACCTTCAAGCTTTGAGGCTTCTATTCCTGAAAGCTTCAGTGTCTGTACACACCTGCCGACTTCCTGTCTTGCCGCTTTAATCGGCTTTTTGGCTTCCAGACTTATGATTTCTGCCATCGTCTCGGAATGGTTTTCCAACAGCCCGGCGGCCTTCAACAGAATCTCCGTGCGGACATAGCTGCTGGTATGTCTGAACTGTTCAAAAGCGCTCTGCGAACGCTGGACAACTTCAGTCAGACTTTCCCTGTCAAAATCGTAGATCTGGAATGTGTTCAAATCACCGGAATATTCGTATGGATATGTATCCAATTTGAATTCGTTATCTTTGGCAATCTCCCTATCCAGAAGTTCCATATAATTCATAACTCGACCTCCAAAATTATTATTAAACACCACCCTTTAAATGAATACGTATTCATTTAAAGGGGAACTACACCGTTCCTCTTTCATACAATTGGCATGAGTAGGTTTCCTGTATCAGGCTGTTGCTTTGGCCCTCAATCTGGTCCATCAGATGCCTTATGGCGATGTCTCCCAGATTCCTACCCTGCTCCAGACCGATCGATGTGATGTCAAACGCACTATGCTGGATCAGTTCAGTATTATCTATCCCTATCAGAGCAATATCCCCAGGAATGGAAAAACCCTTTCTCTGGAGAACATCCATGATTTTCATGGCAATCATGTCCGTCGCAGCAAATATTGCGGTAGGCCGTTCCTTTTTGGACAGCACTTCATTCAGTTCCTGCTCTATTGCCTCCGGGTTCTGCTGGGTGATGGAAACATTCGAGGCTGACACATCCATATCGTGCTGTTTCATCGAATGGCAGAAGCCATCATACCTCCCGCGAAATGTCGATTTCTCCAATTCCCCTCCAAACCAATGGATATTGGTATGCCCCTTTTCCAACAGATAATCGGCAGCCATCTTTCCTGCCTGATAATTGTCCAGTTCAACAAAATTACCACCCTTTTCGTGCTTGCGGTTGAACATTATGTAAGGGACACCCAGATTGATGAGGTCATCAAAATGAGGACTGCTGAAATACATGGAGGAAAGTATGATCCCTTCCGTCCTTTGGGAGAACACAGTGTTGTAGAGGTCATCCTTCGGAAAATCCTCTTCGAAATAGACATTCACATTGAAGCCTTTCAAATAGGCGTAATTGATGATCTTCTTCGTCGTTTCGACAAAGAATGGATTGTTCAGAGTCCCTGAGATCAGTGAAATCTGATTGGTCTTATTGCTGATCAGGGATCTGGCTACAGAATCAGGCCTGTAGTTCAGCTCCCTCATCACCCTTTCCACAGCTTCCCGTTTTTCTTTTCTGACTGATGCGGGGTTGTTGATCACCCTGGAAACCGTGGACTGGGAGACCCCCGCTTTTTTCGCAATATCCTTGGAAGATACCATTTCACACCTCGCAAACGCTTACATTTTTCATTAAACATTTATCTGACAATTTTGTCAACACAATGTGATACAATTCTTAACATCAAGTTTCAGCCTTTTCATATCGCTGTCCATCCGCCATCCACTTTTATTGTTTCCCCTGTGATGAAGTTCGCCATATCCGAAGCCAGGAATAAAACGGCGCCCGATACATCCGATGGTTCGGCAATTTTGCCCAGTGGTATTCTGCTCAGCACATCCCGGTAAAAGCCCTCGTCCTCCAGAAACTTCTCCGTCAAAGCCGTTTTGACGAAAGTCGGCGCCACTGCATTCACTTTGATATTCTTATCCGCCCATTCAATAGCCAATGCTTTCGTCAGCTGGACCGCTCCCCCTTTACTTGAAGAATAGGCAGCCCGTTTTATATATCCTACGAAAGCCATCTGGGACACGATATTGATCACCCTGCCCCCACCCTGGCCGGCCATGTACTTGCCGGTGCGCTGGGAACAGAAGAACACCCCCTTCAAGTTCGTATCCAGAACCTTGTCCCAATCCTCCTCGTTTACATCGAATGCATCCTGCAGAATATTGACGCCTGCATTGTTGACCAGAACATCGATGCCCTTCATCCTCGATTCAGCTTCATCCACCATTCCATACACACTCTGGACATCCTGCATATCGGCAACGATGTATGAGCAGTCCATCTTTAGTTCCTGAATCGCCTCCGTGGTCTCGGACAGATCTCTTTCATTTCTTCCCGTAATGGTCACCGTGGCTCCACATTCCGCAAAGCGCATCGCAATGTCCCTGCCCAAACCCTTGCTTCCGCCAGTCACCAGGACTTTCTGGCCTTCCAGATCTTTAAAGTATTCCATAAGCATCTCCTTTCTAAATGAAATTAGAAAACTCAATATTTATTGACAAATGAATACGGTTTCATTTATCTTATATTCAACACCTCTAGATATCAAGTGTTTTTTATATTTTTTTGCATACGTATTCAAAAAAGGAGAGATGGAGATGGCAACATATTTGAAGAAAGGCAAGATGCCCGAGGAAATAAAGGAGAGCGACGATAAAGTTTCCCAGATTGTACAGTCCACGATAAAAGATATCGAAGACGAAGGGGACAAGGCAGTTCGCAGGCTCTCAGAGAAGTTTGATGACTGGAGCCCCAAAAACTTCCAGCTGACCCAGGAACAGATAAAGGATGTAATTGCGGAGATTCCCGAACAGACCAAAAAGGACATTGAGTTTGCACAGAACAATATAAGACAGTTTGCTGAAGAGCAGCTGAAATCCATGAAGGATATCGAAGTGGAGACAATGCCCGGCGTAATACTTGGACACAAGAACATACCCGTCAACAGTGTCGGCTGCTATATTCCCGGCGGACGCTATCCGATGGTCGCTTCGGCCCATATGAGCGTCCTCACCGCCAAAGTCGCAGGCGTCAAAAGAGTCATTGCGTGCACACCCCCAATCAATGGAGGCATACCTGCCGCCACCGTATATGCCATGCACAAAGCCGGTGCGGATGAAATCTACATCCTCGGCGGCATCCAGGCCATGGCTGGAATGGCTGTAGGGACGGAAAGTATTGAACCCGTCGATATGATAGTCGGTCCGGGGAATGCGTTCGTTGCAGAAGCAAAACGTCAGCTCTACGGACGTGTAGGCATCGATCTGTTTGCGGGTCCCACTGAAACACTTGTGGTCGCTGATGAAACCAGTGAACCTGAAATGATCGCAACCGACCTCCTGGGGCAAGGCGAACATGGTCCCACTTCCCCTGGCGCACTGATTACCACTTCCAAAGAAATTGCTGAAGAAACGGTAAAAGAGATCGAACGGCAGCTGAAAGTCCTCCCTACTGCTGATGTAGCCAGTGTATCCTGGGAAGACTATGGACAGATCATACTGGTCGAAGATGAGCAGGAGGCACTGGAAGAAGCAGACAGGCTGGCATTCGAGCACGTTGAAATCCTGACCAAAAATCCGGACTTCTTCCTGGAAAACATGACAAACTACGGTTGTCTCTTCCTCGGGCCTGAAACCAATGTGGCATATGGTGACAAAGTAATCGGAACCAATCACACTCTGCCTACAAAAGGTGCAGCCAAGTATACAGGCGGCCTATGGGTCGGCAAGTTCCTCAAGACCGTCACCTATCAAAAGATTACATCAGAAGAACAGAGTGCCTACATCGGAGAATATGCCGCCAGACTGTGCCAGCTGGAGAACTTCGCCGGCCATGCAGAACAGGCATTGCTTAGAGTAAGAAAGTATGGGGATAAAGAGTAATAAGATATCATCCATTTGATAATAGTTCAGCAACAAGCAAAGGACGCCCAAAACTAGGGCGTCCTTTTTCTATTCAAATTAATACTCTGTCAGCACTGCTTTCTCCAGATTCTTCAGGTCATCCCTGAAGAATTTATCCATCTTATTCTTAATCGCATCATGTAATTTCTCGTGATCCAATTCATAACTTTCATTATAATCGAGGATGTTCTTTACATATACTGTTGTATACGCAGTGGTAAGTTTCTTGTTTTTTCCTTTAAAAATGGCAGGTTTATCTGAAACGATATCATACAGCCGTTCTCTGATATGTTCTTCTCCAGGACCAATAATCAGTTTCACCCTGAGTCCTCTGGTTGTATTCTGGAATTCAAACAGTAGCATCCTTCTGCTTGAGGTCCATCCCCTGCCTTCATTTTCAACTGTTTGATCAAGCTGTTTCGTAGTGAAGCGGATCATCGTCTTGTTGCTGTCATCCAGTACCAGGTCATCATTTTCCTTTATCATTTCCTGAATTCTCGCAGAAACATCCGAATACATGTCCGGCTTGTATTCAAAAATCAGATCAAGCGCCTTTTTGTGCTTGAAATATATATCCTGACACAGTTTTTCCAAATTGCTGTCTCCCACAACGTACCTCCTGAGTGTATCCATATATTGTTCGATGAACAGCCTCACGCTGTTCTCCATCATATTTTGCCTGGATTCTAGACAGTACTCGATCATCTGCATCACCCCGCTGTAATCCATGCTTGTCCATATTTCAGGGTTGCTTGCTTCATCCCCGAAAGGTGTGAGATAAATGAAAACTTGATGGTATCCAGGGAAGTTGTCCTGGATGATTTCATAGTATTTGTTCAGTTGATGCTTCGACTCCCTGCTCCATACCTTGTTCTCTATAACCAGAACAAATCTGTTGGACTCGGAAATCGCAAGCAGGTCGATATTTTGCCATTCCCTCCTGACAATCAGATCATGGTAATCCCAGAGCAGTACCTTCAATGGGTCGAGCGTTCCCTCCGTCCCATCATATCCTTGAATGATTTCCTGCATGAAGCGTTTTATGAAAGCATCACTGAAGCCATGTTGCTCATTGGGCGAAAACAGCCAACCCAGTACATTGCTGTGGCGTATCTCCATGTTGACGATGCCCAGCGTTTCAAAAACGTTGAACTTCGATGTCTGCGCCTCTACCTTTTCCAGTTCATTGATATCCATCAGGAAATTCTGGAGCGCTTCCCTTTCCTCTCTGGTAATCAACTTTTCCATTTCCCTCAACTCCCAGTACTAATGCAAGGGGCAGGTGCCTCTCATCCATTCTAGATATTGTGCCTCCATTATACTTAAATTTCCTTAAATTCCCCCTCTAAAATATTTTACTTTTTCACCCGGGTGATACTGATATGCACATCAATTGAAAGTTACTGTTACTAATGGGATAATATATGGAATTCCGATGAACAGGATATACTTTCAGAGAGGAGCATCACTTTGAAAACATTAAATGAGCTTGAAATGAATGAACGCTTCCAGCTGATGGAGCAAACGGTGAAGGCTTTCAGTGAGACTTCTCAGCAGCACGATGAGGACGTCACCTTCCCCTTTGAGAATTTCGAAGCACTGAAGAAGATCGGCTATCCGCAGCTGTCCATTCCATCTGAATATGGTGGAGGCGGCATCTCCCTGGTCGAACTGATGAAGCACCAGGAGATCATTGCGAAATATGATGGTGCCACCGCGCTGTCCATCGGATGGCATATGGGCATCATCATGGATCTCGGGGAGAAGAAGACATGGGACGACGCAAAATACAGGAAGGTCGTCCAGGATGTGATCGAGAACGGTGCCCTCATCAACAACCTGGCCACGGAACCGGCGACCGGCAGCCCGACACGCGGCGGCAGGCCGGAGACCACGGCACGGAAAGAAGGCGATGGATGGATCCTGAACGGCAGGAAGACATTCGCCACACTGTCACCGATACTGAAGTACGGCGTCGTCAGTGCTGCGATCGAAGGCAGTGATGAAGTCGGAAACTTCCTCGTCGACAGTGCACTCAAGGGTGTACGTGTCGATGAGACGTGGAACTCCGTCGCCATGCGCGCAAGCGGCAGCCATGACTTCATCATGGAGGATGTGCATGTGCAGGAAGAGGACCTCGTCTCCTACCGCACACTCGGGAAGAAGGAACCCGCCGGCTGGCTGCTGCACATACCGGCGTGCTACCTCGGTATTGCGCGCGCCGCTCAGGATTCGGCACTCGAATTCGCAACCACCTATTCCCCCAACAGCATCAAGGGGACCATTTCAGAGCTGCCGAACGTCCAGGAGAAGCTCGGCCGCATCGAGATGCTGCTGATGGAATCGGAGCACTTCCTCTATTCCGTCGCCAGGCAGTGGGATGAAAGCAATGAAGAAGAAAGAAGCAGAATGGGCAGCGAACTCGGCGCCGTCAAGACATCCATCGTCAACAAGGCAGTCGAAGCCGTCGACCTCGCCATGCGCGTCGTCGGTGCGAAGAGCCTGTCTGCCGACAATGAACTGCAACGGTACTATAGGAATGTCCGTGCCGGCCTCCATAACCCACCGATGGATGACATGGTCATCATCGGACTCGCCAAGAGTTCGATTGGCAGGGTGGAAAACGCGAAAAAGCAGGAGCAGCAGATATAGAAAAGACCCCTATGAAAGCCTGAAAGTATAGGTTCCATAGGGGTTTTAAATTTAATACTTGTATTTAATCACTTATTTTCAGTGGTAGTTCTGATATTATAAAAATAAACACACTCGTAAAGGATGTATACCATGTCCAACTATAATGTGAACAACAGTACAGTAAATGCCCTGCTCGGCTGGATTGACGAAGGCATCGTCGCGATTCCTGAAATCCAGCGCCCGTTCGTCTGGAGTGCGACGAAAGTCCGCGATCTCCTGGACTCCCTATATAAGGACTATCCCATCGGCTACATCATCACATGGCAGAATCCCGATGCACGGCTCAAGGACGGCACCGTTTCACACGGGAAGAAGATACTGATCGATGGGCAGCAGCGTGTCACTGCCCTCATGGCTGCGATTTCAGGGCATGAAGTACTGGACGGGAAGTACAAGAAGAAGCGCATCAAAATCGCCTTCCATCCGGAAAAGGAAAAATTTGAAGTGCAGAACTCGGCGATATTGAATGACAAAAGGTGGATTCCGGATATCTCAGAGATATTCAAACCCACCTTCAGTTCATTCAATTTTATTACGGAGTACTGCAACAATAACCCTGGCATGAATCCTGATGAACTGAACCGGATCATCCAGCGTCTGATCAACATCCGCCATAGTACGCTTGGCATCATAGACTTGAACCACACACTTGACATCAAGATGGTGACGGAAATCTTCATACGCATCAACTCTACAGGCGTCAGCCTGAGCCAGGCCGATTTCGTCATGTCCAAAATATCGGTGAACAGTCAGCACGACGGACCGATCATCCGCAAGACCATCGACTACTTCTCACACCTCATCGAGCATCCGAACATCTTTGAGAACATCCGTGCGAATGATGCAGAGTTCTCACAGACGAAAGCCTTCAGGAAGATACAGTGGCTTAAGGACTACAACAGCAACATCTACCAGCCAAGCTATTCCGATGTGCTGCGAGTCGCCTATACATTCAAGTTCCTGCGCGGCCCCCTCTCCAACCTCGTCAGCCTATTGTCGGGCAGGGATTTCGAGACACGGGAATTCAAGGATGAAATCATCGAATCATCCTTCGCCGACCTGAAGGACGGCGTGATGCAGTTTGTCGATGAAACGAACTTCAAGAGATTCCTCATGATCGTCAAATCAGCCGGCATGATTGATAAAAAGCTTGTACGGTCGATCACCGTACTGAACTTCGCCTATGCACTCTATCTGCTGTTGAGGGAACAGAACTACTCTTCATCAGACATCAACCACGCCGTCAGGAAATGGATTGTCGCATCCACCCTGACCGAGAGGTATTCAAGTTCCATCGAAAGCCGCTTTTCCGCTGACATCAAGCGGTTCGCAAAAGAAGACCCGCGTAACGTCATTCAATCCGTTGAGAATGGTGAACTCTCCGATGCATTCTGGGAGAACACATTCCTCGAAAACCTTGAAACATCCACATCCAACAGCCCATTCTTCAACCTTTATGTAATGGCGCAGATCTATGACAATGACTACGCCTTCCTGTCGAAATCCATCAGGGTCCAGCAGCTGATCGAAGAACGGGGGGATGTGCATCATGTGTTCCCGAAGAACTATCTTCAGAAGAACGGTTTCGACCACTACTCCATCTACAACCAGATCGCCAACTATGTCTACACCGAACAGACAGTGAACCTCGCGCTCAGCAATCAGCCCCCTGCGCAATACATGGAGACAGTGAAGAAGCAGATTGGAAATAAGGAATATGTGATTGGCGAAATATTGAGTGAAGAGGAACTGGAGGAGAACCTGAAGATGAACTGCATCCCCGAGTCCATCTATGAGATGGATGCAGGAGATTTCCAAGAGTTTCTTAAGGAAAGACGGCAGTTGATTATGGAAAAGATAAGAAATTATTATTTCCTTATATAAGATTTTAACCTTTAAGTTCAATACTAGCTTCGCCTTTAGAAGAGAGAGGTAAATTTTTTTAATGGTTTAGTTGGCCAAAGATTAACGTATGTTTAGCTAATCCTACTTAATATATTTTTAATGTTTCATTAAATAATTTTATTTATTTCAAGGTGAAAGAAATAAATCTCACTCCTATTCACTTAATATTCTTAACCCTTCATTAAATCTTTCCACAACAAAATCATTGATTTTTTATATTCTGAAAAATGGAGGAATACCCCTTCACATATGAATAAAGTGAGATTTGAACACCAAATTAAGTAAAACCAAACATCTATTTGAGACTCGATTGTTGGATTATCCATTGTAGAGTTGAATAGAAACTTGTAAAGCAATAATATTACAGAAATCACTGAGACAACTCTTAATGCTAAATTGAAAAACTTTTTTTGAGCTCTGAGTGATAGCCTCCTGAACCTTGAACTTATAATCACCCATGATCTAGAGCTAAGGTAGATATTTATAATTAATTGCACGAGTGTCACTATAAATAGATAAATATTAAACTCATTAATATACGTTCCATAGATACTAAATATAAATATAATGAAAATCATTAGATTTATAGAGGTTGTGAAGCTAAGAAAGATAATACCTATACTTGCTAATCTATCAGTAGCATACTTAGAAATTTTCATATCATAAGTACTTAATAATATAAATAAGAAAAACAATCCAATGGAAGCATAATGAAAATCAGAAGCGACTTCGCTTGCTGTTAATTGAGGTATTGAAAATAGAGACACCAACCACCATAGCCAACCTGAGATTAATACAATGTTAGCAATATTCTTATTGTATAAAATTTCCTTTATATAGTTTTGAATTATTTTTCCCCTCCTCACCGCAACAATCGTTATCTATAACTTAAAACCGTAGACAGGTATCGCCCCAATTAGAGATAAAACCATATATAAGATTATAAAACATACTCTTCAATCAGTGCCTCTTCCAACTCTTTCAATTCAGTATCAAAAAATTTATCCAGTCGCAAATTCAATGTAGTTTTAAGTTTTTCATAATCGATCTCATAACTCTCGTCATAAATAAGGATACTTTTTGAATAAATTGAAGTATATACAGGTTTGAGTTGTTTATTGCGTCCTTTGAATGTAGAGGAGTTTCTGGATGCTATTTCATAAAGATGCTTTCTAATACTTTCTTCCCCTGGCCCAATAAGAAATTTAAGCATTAACTTGGTTCCACGATTTTGGAATTCAAAAAGAGGGATCCTATGTGAAGATGTCCATCCTTTGCCTTTTTTCTCTACTAATTGATCTATAGTTTGGGTTGTAAATCGTATATAAGTTTTACTGCTGCCATCCAGTATAAAGCCAGGCCTTTTTTCGATATTTTCTTTAAGAATCATTGCTACTTCTGAATACATATCCGGCTTGTATTCAAATATCAAATCCAATGCTCGTTTATGCTTAAAGTATATATCTTGGCATATCTTTTCCAATTCATGATCTCCCACAACATGCCTCCTTAATGTATCTATGTATTGTTCAATAAATAATTTCACACTGGTGTCCATCGAGTTTTCTTTAAGTAATGAAATAGATTCAACTATATCTATAATTTGCGTATAGCTCACACTTTTCCATAAATCTGGGTTGCTTGAATCATCTCCAAAAGGTGTAAGATATATAAATAACTTTTTATAATCAGCAAACTCATTTTGTACAATTGCCTCATATTTTTTCAGTTGGTGTTTCGATTCTTTGCTCCACACCTTATTTTCCATGACAATCACAAACTTGTTTGATTCAGAAATAGCCAACAAATCTATATTGCGCCACTCTCTTCTCACTATCAGGTCATGATAGTCCCACAATAGTAGTTTCACAGGGTCATGCTCGAGCAGACCATCTCCATAGTTCTTAGCAATCTCCTGAATCAGTTTTTTAGTAAAAGCTTCTCCAAGTCCATGTTGCTCATTAGGAGTCATAAGCCACCCCAGTACATTACTGTGGCGTATCTCTGTATTGACTATCCCCAAGGTCTCAAAGGCATTAAATTTAGAGGTCGTCTTCTCTAGTCGATCTAGCTCACTGACATCCATTAGAAAATTTTGAAGCGCTTGTCTATCTTCACTTATTTTTTTGCTCATTTATTTTCCCACTCTCATGGATGGTTTTTAAATCCCTGTGACCACAAAAATCAATATTTCTAATTATATCAACTACCTTGTGACGTCTTACGCTCCTCTATCAGACAACAGTTTTTTGATATCAGCACCAGTTAACCATGGTTTCTTGCGATGAATCATACTATGACAGTTTGAGCATACCATCATTAAATCTTCAACTCTTGTCTTCTCATTCATATGCATTTCTGATAACGGCTTTATATGATGAGCTTCAATATATCCTTTTCCGACATCTCCATAGTTCTCTGCAAAATCAAAACCACAAATTTCACAAAATAGTTTACCGTGTGTTTCTAAGAACTGTTTTTTCGCTAATGATACTAAACCTCTGTTCCTTTCTTTCATCAAGTGTTGTTTAAAGACCTCTTTTCCTTCTGGAAGACCCTCGTTATACATATCCCAACCTTTAAATTCAGAAAGCTCTTCATTTGATTCATTTATTAATTTAGATGAATCTTCAATTATCACTTGTAATTCCTCGTCAGAAATACTTTTTCCTGAAACAATGCTTTTTTTAAAGGATATTGGAGTTTCACTTAAATAAACTGGTTCTGGAAATTTATAAAAATCCGATAATATGACACATCCTATCTTATGATCATCTTTATTTATTCCATACATTGTTTTAATTTGCGCCATAAAACTCTGCTTATCTTCGTAGCCATTTCCTCTTCTATACTTTATCCACGCTTCGTAAGGACTCAACACTTCGTAGCGTTTGAAAGTAGCCATTCCCATTACTGGTCTTTCTCCTTTTATCCCTTTCTCATTTTTCACTAGAAAAAAGAAATAATCCCCCTCCTTAATTACTTTAAAATCATTTATGTTCTTCCTCCAAAAGTTTATTTCCTTCAAGTTTTCTTTTTCAGCAATCTTCATGAACCAGTTTCTTGCCGTAATACCTATATATCCCCTCATATAAATACTCCTTATATACAGACTTAGTCTATGGTTTCATTTTTCAGGATACTTCTCCCTATTCTTCTTCAGCTTCCTTAATATCGCTTCTTCCATATCAATACCAAGATCATCGGCCATCATCAGACCGTATATGAACACATCCGCCAGTTCTTCTTCTATATTCTGGCGGTTCTTCTCAGCGCCCTCTTCTGCCGATATCCATTGGAAGTTCTCAAGGAGTTCGGACGCTTCCAGGGAGAGCGATAATGAAAGATCTTTGGGATTATGATACTGTCTCCAATTCCTCTCATCCCTGAACTTGTTGATTTCTTTTATCAGTTCATTCATTTCCTCGTCCTCCTTGATATTTCTCTTTCAACACCGCCTGAAGCTTCTCGTCGCTTGCATAGAGATAGAGTCCTTTGACGCCCCGCTTCATCAATACATTGATTGAATTCAATATAATCTGTTCCTTCATTTCTTCAACATTATATTGCACCTTGGATTCGGAGGACGTCCTGAAGGCCTCTTTATCCTTATACTTCTGAGGAAGCAGCTTCAGCTCCTGTTTTTCCTCATCATATGAGACCGAGGGTCCGAGTATGACACCGACATAGTTGAGGTCGAACCCCTGTATCGTATATATGGACCCCACTTCCCTCACCGTTTCAGGGTGCTCTGCCCAGGTCTCCTTATAGTGCGTCCTGTTCCACACACCTTTAAACCCGGGTTCTTCCACGTAATATTCCTCTCCATCCTTCTTATGTTCATAGTCGAAGGTGGCGACGACCCTGGAAAGCTGATGTTCACCATCTTTTTCCTGAATGGCCTTAAACATCTCTGCCGCACTGTCGAAGAATTTCAGCTCATAATCTCCAGTTGATTCAGGGAACGGTCTGACTTTCTTATCGACGAAAGCATCAATCCAGTCGACCACTTCCTGATCTGCCTGTATCCTGAACTGATCAGTGAGTTCGTAAGTCTTCGTCTCAGCACCATTGGTCATCTCCTCAAGGAGATTGCTGGACCAGTGGCTCTTCAGTTTGAGGAACTGCCTCTCATCGAAAACCACAATCGTCACCTTGCTTCTCAGACTGATGTCACGCAGCTGGTTTTCTCCGGAATAGCTATTATATTTATCGCTTCTCGACAGGAGCAGATGTGCTTCATCCACAAAAGTGATGTCTGCAACCTCTCCAGTCTTATCCATCTGGTTTATGAATGACGTCGGTTTCATGAAGTTCTTCTTCTTCAAATTCGGCAGACTCTCCGAGATGGATTCGTATGTCTTGATCATTTCATTATGGTTGACGAGCAGATAATTATTCGTCCCCTTCAATGGAGAGTCTTCATCTTTGCTCAGATCCTGTATTGCATTGAAAGTCGAACTCAAGACCACACTCTTGCCCGTTCCTGCATCACCCTTCACGAGGAATACCGACCGCTTATCACTATTAATATGATGTTTGCAGAAATCGAGTATCTCCTCCTTCAATTCCACCTGCGATTCCGACAATTCCTTGTAGGGGGAGAGTTTAAATACATCCTTGTTCTGAAGATATTCCAGCGTATGATCCGCCAGTTCATCTGCCCGCAACCTCTCCCACAGTTCGCTGAAGATTTCATCATCATACTTGTACTTATCATAATAGTTATGGGTAACAGCCTTCGTCGTCTGGCTCACATTTTTTAATACATATTTATTGTCGGCGATGAAATAGTTGATCAGGTTCGTCTCTATATTATATGTAGCCGACTGATTGAACATTTCGTGGGCAATCAGAAGGACACTATCCAACCCCTTCTTCTTTTCGTCTTTAAGATGTGCCTTCATCCGATTTCTCATCTGTACCGTCTGCCCGATATAGGCACTCTTTTTCTTCTTGTTGTCGTGTAGGATATAGACGATTGGATAGTTGTTGTAATCCATGCTCTTTAATTTAGCGATGTTCCTTTCATTGAAAAGGAGTGTCTCCAACTTTAATCCTTCCATTCTTTCACCTCTTTCAAGAGTTCATTCACTCAGTATGTATGTAGGGCTCAGACCATGTATTAATACATCATCCAAACCTCGTCCTCCAAGCATTCTAATCTTTCATTATTATGAGGTGGACCTCTTAGCCGATTTTACAAATTCACTTAGCTCATCAGTTATTTAGTCCTTGAAAATTTATTTATATCATCATGCTAGCCAAAATATAAATTTGGTTATTTTTCTTTCAGTGATTTATTTATAATAAATGTCCAAAGATGCCGTGGTTCTACACAGAAGCATCGATGGACTTAATAAATTAATTATATAGAATGGCAATGTATTAAACGAAGCACCCGCTTATTACTTATCAATCTAATTTTAATTTAGATTACGATTAATATGGCATGAATTTAAACTGAATTATTTTCTATATCAGGGTATCCTCTCCCATAATACTTTCTAAGGCAGCTAAGGTACCTGCCCTCGTAAGATTATCATGAAAATGTTGATTCTCGTAATTACGTAGACAACTATAACAAGAAGTATCTTTAGTACAGTTACACTCAGATATTTTTTTATACGCTTTTTTAAAAATTTCTTCTATTTCTTTCTCGGGCCTCTCATATAATCTTTTAACATGGCCCGCTCCTCCTGGTACTTTATCATACAATACAAAGCGTACTGTCCTTCTATTTCTTTCTCCAATTTTTTCTACTGTTCCAGAGATATCTTTTCTTTCTATACCTAAACTCTCCGACATACTATCTAGCAAAGCATATAGGACGCCTAAGCCATCATAGAAATCAAGATCTAGATTGAGCTTTAGTAATATTACATCTGTTTTAAATATGTGACCCAGTGATTTTTTCGAAAAAGACCCTTCACAATCTCTGCCCCATTTATTTTTATGTGATTTCTTTTTTGCTTTTTTATCATCTAAAATACCATAACCACATTCATCACAAATGCTAAAATCACTAGTATTTATTACAGCTAGCTCATCATCTTTAGTTGACTTCATTTGAATGCTGTAAGCTGATACTTTATCATAAGATTCTTTTTCTCTACCACCTAAATAATATACCGAGCTACGCTTTGTTCTATGAGGCGTTTTTATTGTTGCTTTTTCCACTTGGTCTTCGCTTGTGAAACCATATTCAGGAATGATTAATTTTCTTTGTGATTTTTCATTTAGCTCTTCTTTACATAAAGAGCACTTTGATAACTTACCTTTGAGTTCGTTCCGGATTATATTTAGATGTTTGCACTCCTCATTAGTACACTGTATATAAACATAGGATGGCAAACCAACATTTCTTTTAGGAGGTAAGTTTACATACCTACTTTTATAAATATATCCATCAGCTATAACTTCTGAGTCTGGTGCATATTCATTAATTGCTTGAGAAAGATCTCTTGAGAGACGCAATGTATTGTTACTATCTCTAGTAAAACTTGTTTCCAATTCCACTGTATCTACTGGGAACCCATATTTAGGTATAAAATTACTCCTGCTCATGTGTTGAATTATCCCAGTTGATTTTAGAGAAGTTATTGCTTTATCGATGTTCACAAGTTCTCTCGTTTTCTTTTCCACTACTAATTCATCATACAGTTCACTCAGCTCTTTTAGTTCAATCTTATATTTTTCATATGATTTCAGAATAGGTGAATTTTCTTCATCCATCAATTGTTCTACATATTTTAATGAATACTTTTTCAATGCTTCTGGTAAGATTTCTTCAACTCTCTTTGCTAGTATATGTTTTTGGTCTTCAATAAAATCAATGAACAAACTTATCCCTTTCTCATTGAAAAAAGAATCTATCTTATTCTCAGTGAAAAATTCTGGGTATTCCCTAAAATATGTTGCAATGACTAAAGAATTAGCATGTCTCATTGCAATTTTGTAATTATTTCGATCAAATACAGGAGGAGATATACGGCCTTTAATCAGGGTTTCAGGGTTATTAAAATAATTCATGTCATGGCTGGTTAGATTACTGTAAGTTAAACTAAACGCAGCTGCTTGAGAGCTCCTCCCCGCACGTCCTGCTCTTTGAATATAATTGGCTGGCGATGGGGGGATATTCCTCATAAATACAGTCTCTAAATCTCCTACATCTACACCCATTTCAAATGTTGTAGAACAACTAAGGATATTGATTTCCTTTTTTATGAACTTATTTTGATAATCTCTTGCCTGATCTGGGGACAATTGTGCAGTATGTTCTCTGATCACCATTGGTGCAGTTTCACCTGCTGTATATATTTTATAATAATGGTGGTTGGACTGGATTTGAGAGGGGGCTGTTTTATCTAATGTATTAAACCGATGACAGTTGATGCAGTAGTCAGCAAGAGGGCTATACTGTATTTTATGACAGCTACTACATTGGTAGCATTTTTCTTTACGCATGTCTTTTATCTTAATATATCGGTTTGATAATTGATATTTCTCTCCATCTCTATTAATTATTAATGGCCAATCTTCTTTAGGCTCCACCTCTTTGATGAATTCAAAAAAACCCTCTAAAAACTCTTGAACTTCGTCCTCTGTCTCAATTCTTGTTAAATCCCTGACCATCTTAGCATTTTTGTTATTTTTATCTTGAGATATAAAACCTTTAATTTTACCAACAGTATTTTTAGAAATGAATTTTTTCTGTTTTCCTCTAAATATATCTTCCAAATCTTGTGACTGAAATTCTTGAGGAACTTCTAAAGCGTGATTCACTCTGAAAGGACGAAGTAGATAATTGAAGAAGTCATTCTTATCTTTATTTGTAAATCCTTCAATGAAAGGATCTTCATTCATCTCTAAGAGTTCAGACAGATTTATTTTCATATCAATAATACCTAGTTGCATCAAACTGTTTCTATCCCTGGAGACATATTCATAAAGCAGGGTTTTAATCGCCTCTTTCCGTGGTCTGAAATCTTGATCTTCACCTTTGATTTTACCTTCTATTAAACCACTTAGTATTCGAGCAATTAGATGAAAATCGAACTCTGTTTGACCAGGGTTTTCAATTGTTGCAATATCTAATGCTTCTAATAGCAGTCTCTTTTTAAATATATTTTGGTACGTGTAATTAAAATATGATGCATAGCGTGCAGCTTGTTGTCTGCTGTCTGAGAAGGTCAAATATTGTTTTGGTCTATTAATTATTTTTGTCCTTTTTTTTGCAGGTTTAAAAAGGCCGACCTTAGATTGGTTGCTCTCAATTTTCTTAGTCTCTGAGGAAGGCAAAGATTCATATAAACTCGATCCTATGACACTTGTTGAACTCATTTGTGGGAAGTAAAAATCCATGGTAATACCAGATTGTGTATCACTAGAAGTACAAGAGAAACATTTGAAAAGAGTATTTTTTTCACTGTCTTTAGTTACTATATATTTATGATAACTTCTATCTGTTTCAAATCTATTATTAGTAACTTGGTTAATTGGAATTACTTTTCCTGAGAAGGTGTCGATATTAAATATTCTATAATCCTCGTTATTTTTATAACTATCTATGCTATCCGTCAAGAGATATTCTGATTCATATTCTTCTGCTTGTATCAAAAAACCGTCATGAATGCTCCCCTTTAAATAAATTTCTCCACAATATTTACATATGGAAATCTGGTAGTACCTTGCCCCTTCTTTGTTAGTTTTACTAGGTGACAGTTTTAGATCCGGCTTTTCCCCAAAAGAAATATAACAACCTTCTATTGTCCTAATAAACATATGATACCTTGCATCAAATGGCTTTATCCCTTCTTTTGATGCCATACTGGCTACATCTACAAAGTTTTGTAAATCGTCCTCTGTGATATCCAATGCTTTAGTAATATCTTTTACAGACATTTTTTCAGCTAGTATATTTTTAATTTTAAAGTAGAAAGCATCATTGGTAATCAACTCAAATATTAATTCTTCAACTGTCTCTTCTTTATAAGAAATACCTAAGTAATCCAGCTCACGCTTTAATACCTTTATCGGCTCTTCTTTAGAAACATTCTTTAATACTGCATTTATTCTTTTATAAGTTTCTTTGGGAAGTTCAACTATATTTCGAGAAGCTTCTATTTTCTCCCTTTTTGAAAATATAACTGTTTCTCTATCAAAACTGTTACTCCCAGTCAGATTGTTGGCGTAATTAACAATATCATCTACAGAGTTTTGATCTCCTAAAGTGGCACTTGTTAAAATATAATTTAGGTCTTTTTTATTTATTGCTTCTTTCAGTCTGGATAATAACATAGATATTTCAATTCCCAAGGCTCCATAATAAGTGTGAGCTTCATCCAGTACAATGTATTTCCACTCTTTCGAGTGAGGACCATTAAAAAACATCTCATCTCCCGGTCTCAATAATAAGTACTCGAGCATTGCATAATTGCTGATTAAAATATTGGGAGGTGACTCTTTCATTTTTTCCCTTGAAATAATTTCATTTTCCAAAGGATCAGATTTATATTGTGCATTATAGTGGTTGATGGCTGACTCTTCTTTATATTTGGTTTCTCCAGTATAAGCACCAAAAGTAATGTCAGGATAGTTCGCCAACAGTTCCCTAAACCGTTTCATTTGATCATTTGCTAAAGCGTTCATAGGATATACTATTAATGCTCTTACGCCAGGACCCAAAGCCCCTTGAGCATTTTCGTTCATTAGTTCGTTGAGGATGGGATAGAGAAAGGACTCTGTTTTACCTGACCCTGTACCGGTAGTTACTACTGCACTTCTATTGTTCGTACCAATCACTTCAAAAGCTCTCTCCTGGTGGCTGTATAAAGGTCTATTTAAATGCACTGCCTTATGTTTCGAATTATTAAGTAACTTATAGTCAGCGTTTAATACGCCTTCATGAATCAGCTCGTTTAAACTTCTTCCTTTGGTAAATGAATCTGTCACTTCCAGATATGGACCTTTGTCTATCTCTTCTTTCTCCAATGCCTCAGCGAAGAGCTTATTATAAAGAGGATGCTTAATATGTCTTCCTGTTTTCATAAATTCTTTGTAATCATCTACAATTCTTTGCGACTCTCTTAATGGCTTAAACAAGACACTCATCCTTTCTTAAAATTATTTCATCTATTATTAAATAACGGCTGTAGTCTCTAAGATTGTAGTATGTATTTAAGAATCCTGTTTCTTTATCTAATATCAATGCTTCTTGATTAGTATCCTGCCCTCTAAACGTAATATATTCCTCATCTGAGTAGAGCATTTCCATTCTCACAGGATTAATATAATCATAGTATTTCACCTTGATATTACCGCTCACATGGTCGACAGCCATATGGTACATTTTCGCAATATAAATATCACTTTGAGAAATCCATGTAAATCTAACGTATAAGTTTTTAATTTCATATCGATCTTCATCACATATAACTGAGTCTATCTTTAAGTTTTTTTGTTTCGATTCAATAATGAGAAAATCCCCATAATACTCACTCCTACTTTCAACTATATCAACTGAATTTGAAAAATACTTTTTCTCTCGAATAATTGATAAAGTGTATTTATGATAGTCAGTTAGTACTCCCGGAAACATCACCTCATCTGATAAGGAGAGAGTCATTAATTTATCAGGTTCATTATATCTCTCATATCGTATTTTCAAGTTCTTCGGTCCTACATAATTGCATTTTACAATCAAATCTTTCCCATCAGGTATGGTGAGAAGACTCTTAATCTTAGGTTGATTAGTAACTTTAAAAATACTAAACTTCTCACCTTTTACGTTTATATATAATGTCTTAGACGGAGAGCTTAGTTTATTAAAATTCTCCAAGTTAAATTCTTTATATCCCCCTCTTTTCTCTATAACACCAAGTTTCAAGGGCGTAATAGGGCCTCCAGCCTCAACTTGCCATATAGGGTGGTTTGCCAGGCCTTGCGTTCTAATAGAAGTTTCTTTAAAATCTTCAACCCATATTTCTTCATCTTCACTCCCAGCTTTAGATAGTATGGAAGGTAGTTGAAATATTAATTTCGACTTCTGATCAAGCGGAAAAACAAAAGTCCCCTCTGTATTAGTAGGATGTGTTAAAGGATGGAACTCTTCTTCAATTAGCGGAGATTGCAACTCGAGTAATGTAGCATGTTTCTCCTTTGTGTATAACTGTTTATCGAACTTATAATCCAACCTACCTATAGGCATAAATAAACCGTGATAGGTCCATATTGTTGCTCCTTTTTTCCTTAAACCAACCTCATAGACATTTGTATTGTTAAATTCTATGCGCAGCATCCTTATTATCTTTTTAATATCTACTTTGACTACTACTGCTTCCCCAGCCTCTTCAATCACTTCAGCATTATATAGCTTGTCTAGATCAAATTTTTCAGAATTATTTATTTCTAAGATAAAATCTGATATATACTCATCTCTGTGCAATTTCAAATAAAAGTTAGAAAAGCTTTTTATCAATTGTATTTCTTGCTTATCAATCATTAATTTCACATGACTAAAGAGGTCATCCTTAAGAAAACCTGTATCGAAATTAATTCCTTTCGCATTTATTAGATAGTCATTTACCACTACTTCCGTGTCTTCTTCGAGTAAAGAAGTATATAAATTACAGCCATCACGGAATTCTCTTTCTTCATTACCATCCTTGATTGTCTCTATCTCATAAGGGGTGACTATTGTGAAAGAATTATCCAGTTTAAGCTGATTTATGCTAACTAATCTTTCTTTATCATTAAACAAGTAAAAATCTCTGACAAAAAAATCTTTAGAATCATATATTATTTTATCGTTTTCATAAACTTCATATCTCAAATCTGTGCTTAACTTATTGATTAGAAACTTTTTATTTTCAGTCGCATAGCCTATTTCTGTATGTATGACTTCTAGATGGTGTGAATTAATCAGTTTTTCATTATTATATATATTCACTTTATAAGATCTATTCTCATATTCATATATATGATAAGAGGGAATATTAATTATTAGCCCCCTCTCGTTTAATTCTAGGTATTTATGGGCATGTACATTTTTGTGAGTTTCTCGTGCTTTCCCTTGTTCTCTTATTAAAATTTCCCTTTTAATATCTGTATATTTATTTTTGAAAATAGCTGTATACTTATTCTTCTTAAATACGGGGACTATATTAAAATTAAGTGCATGAATATAGGTTAGCCATTCTCTTAATATAGTTGTCACGAACTCGGGAGAATTATAATATGCATGTATAAAATAGTTGGGTACAGTCTGAATAATGCCTGTCATCTTCTCACTGCTTATATCGTTATCCTCTTCATTTAAAATATAGTCTCTAAAAGCATGATAGAGCTTTAAAAAAAATGTAGTTACATGTCTGTGATTAATATTCTCCTTCAGTTCCCTAAAGTAGACTTCAACAAGAAACTCAAAGATCTTATCCGCGTTGCAATTCAATATGAAGTTTTGCATTAATATGCTGTCTCTGTATCTTTTAGACTTCTCTGTCTCAATAACATGAGCATGCTGTTTCAAATGTTTGAAAACTAATTTCTGCAAAAGCTTTAAATCTAATAAAGAGGAAGATATATCTAGCTCGTTCAAAAATGATATAAAGAGATCTTCGTCGTCTGTATAGACTCTTCTGGCATATTCTACGAGACTCAATGTAATCACAACATCTTTACTCTCTGAGTTATAACTAAAAATATTATCACTTGAAAGTAATTCTTTACTCTTTGCCATTAATTCATTATATTCTTCGTCATTGATATCTAGCCATCCATAGAGAAACATGTTATCAGAGGATTGTTTCAAATAATCTCTTTTTTCTATCATATCAAGTTCCAATGACATTACTCTCCCTCCTCTCTTGATAATCTAAATTTAATGAATTTTCTATTTATATTTGTTTTACATATATTATCAACAATATTTACCAATTAATCAATAACCTTAGTAAATATATTTCTTTTCTATGTATAATGAAAGTAATTAATTGTACTTAATTTTTAGATATTTGAAGTGGAGGAATATAGCAGTGAGCAATAATTTTGAGAGTTTTATAGCAGAATTTAATAAATTACATGATGTGCTAAAAGAAAAAAGTAACAATTCTAGCAAGTTTGTGGATTTTCGTAGACTCATTGATGAACTGGAGAATAATAGTGTAGTAAAGAAACATAAAAAACAGCTGCACTTGATTAGAGAGCTTCGCAATATCTTAGTCCATGAAAAAAAGGATAGTAAATATAACTTAGCTGAACCATCGTCTGAGTTAATCAACGATATGATCGAGATAAGAAATCAAATAGAATATCCTACAAAAGTTAATAAAATCTTTAAAAATCATGTTCAATGTTTTAAAGCAGAAGATAATTTAAAAGATGTATTAAATTATATTAAAGACAAAAGTTATACTCAGTTCCCCGTATTTGACCAGAATGAATTCTTAGGTTTAGTTTCTGATAATGGAATCACATTTTGGTTATCTGAGGTTATAAAAGAGGAAATCGTAGATTTATCAGAAGTTAAGATTGCTGATGTTATTGGACATGATGAAAATCGTATGAACTATGTAACCATTAAGGCCGACATGTCTCTTTATAATGTAGATGAACTTTTTTCTAGAAGAATCCGCAATGGCGAAAGAGGAGTTGTTCTTCTCATTACAGCATTGGGTAAAATTGAAAAGCCTGAAGATATCATTGGAATTATAACCCCTTGGGATCTCCCTAAAATAAATGAAATACTTTAAAGTATGGCTCTTAAGAAGTGATTTTTCTTCTTAAGAGCTACTTTTATTATTTCAGTCTTCGCATTTCCTCTATTGCCTCATTAATTATCCCCATGTGTTGCCTGTCCTATTTCCTCTAACATCAAATCTTCAAATCTCCCTTCAACTCGTTTTCGTTCATTACCATCATATGTTTAAATTCTTGATAACTCTCTACACCTATCGGCACCCTCAGCCCCAGCTTCGTTACAGTAATTTTTTGATCCCGCTTCATACTTTCTTTCTTCGAGCCAAAGTTGAGACCTTTTAAAAGTTCCATGGGGCGCTTTGAAGGCCTTTCATTTTCCATTATTGAGTATGGATAGATATAATAACCCTCGGCTGAGTCAAATCGATACATATAGGATACAATCTGATGATAATCTGCCCCTGAAATATTGCGGCTCGGTTTATACTTCGCGTCCGCGATGATTCTATTTTCACTATCTTTTGATATGAAGTCAGGGTAGATTTTTCCCGCGCCACCGGAGAAGAGATAATTAGCCCCCGTCCCTTCTGTATTGTTAGGGTGGTGGAATACATCACCTATTACCGTATTCACGTATTCCTCAAACAACCACGCCCCATCGAGAGCAACACCATAAAATTTTTCTTTACTGTTGCTTGTGAACAGCATACTTTGACTTTCAAGTATGACGATGCATATTTTCTGTAGCTGCTCATACTCTTTATAGTAAGCGTGTTTCACTATATTCCGCTTATTAAGATCAATCAGTTTGGCCGTTGATCCTTTTGCTGAAGAAGCAATACTTTCAATGATTTTTATATTTTCATGTGTAATGTGTGATTCATTCAAAATGCGATGATACTGTTTATGTCGTTTTATAAATTGGATTGTATGATGTACAAGCTGAATCACTGGATTATTAAAACTGAATTCTCTATTTGTGAAGGCAATATCTCCAGTAAAAGGAATATTATTTTTAATATGTCGGGCGACATCAATTTTGCCCTTGAGGGCACTGTTATTGTGACGATTCGTTCGATACTCTTTATAGATCCCTTTCGCCAATGCTTGATTCAAAATACTGGGGAACAGAAGTACCAATAAATCCAAGAAACCCTGATTGGGTTTCATGGTACTGGAATAGTCCAACGGTGTAATCCCATATACCTTGCTCAACATATATTGGAGAAAATAGTTATCTTCAGGATCGTCAAATCTACTGACGATACTGACTGCATCTTTGGCATTACTGAAGAATCCCAGAAGGTTTGATGTCACTACTTTATCTTGCGTTGTCTCAATAACCTTTCTGTCATCATCTGCATACGCCTCATTATCTCCTGGAAAAATAAGCATGTCCGACCTTGTCAGATCCCCCATTGTTTTGTTCTGCAAATATTGGAAGACAGTGTTTCCAAGACAGCTTTCCTCCAACTCTGTTCGGGAGTTATCCTTAAGGATTAAATGTTGTCCGTCCATGCTACTCATCCTGTTCATCGAGATAGTAGGCTTGCTTAAGACGATATAAATGTTCCTCTGCATCCAGGTGGTTTCTTAAATACTCTTTCAGCAGTGGCTCAAGGAACTCCTCCCACAACACTTCGAAGTCATAACCGACATCATTCAATTTCAAGAAGTAGCTTGGACCTATATGGTAGCTCTTGTCCAACCCAGGTATATCTTCTATTTCTTCGTTCAGCCTTGTAAGTCGAGCCTCCACATCATCAATCGTCACCCGCGTCTCATCGAGTTGTTTCAACATACTGAGGCTGTCTTTCACCTTGATTTCTATGAACCTGAACCGCCTTCGCATCGCAAAGTCGAAGCTTTCCACACTTCTATCAATGTCATTCATCGTACCAATGATGTAGACATTCTCAGGCACATAAAACTTCTCGGGGAATGGGTACTCTGCCCCAGAATGCAACGCATGATATTGGGTCATGACAGCACCTTTTTCTCCCCTATATCCAGGGTCGAGGGAGAAAAAGAGCTCGCCAAATATCTTAGATATTTCTCCTCTGTTAATCTCATCGATGATAAAGACGTATTTCTTCCCACTCGCTTCTGCATAATCCTGAAGTTTATGGTTTTCTTTCATGTATTTAAGCACAGCTTTCATATAGTTATCATATGCATTGGAAGGACGCCCTTGCTTCCCTCTATACACGTTATATAAATTCCATTTAGTTAAAGTCCCTGCACTGATATCTTTGAATCTTAATGAATCTTTTGAAGATAATTGAAAAGTAAGCGTACTCCTCTCTGTCAGAGTCGGTATAGAAATCTCCTCTTTTTCTCTCATTTCTTCAAGCATGAGCTCCCATGACTCATTAAAGTTATCCGAGCCTGCCTGATTCCTCCGTGCTTTATCACAAAACTTCATAAAGGTTCCCGGCATCAGTTCAAAGCCCACTTGATTGTTCCCATATTGTTTCGTCCGAAGCCCTTCTACGAAGTCCGTATAGTCGTAGCTTGGATGAAACTGGACGAATTCCATCTGATCATCATTATTTTCAGTAATCTGTTTGGCCAGTTCCAACGCCATATAAGACTTTCCAGTTCCGGGAGGCCCATGAAGAATAATGTTTTTCGAACTTAACAGTCGCTCTTTAAACTCTACTGTATTACTCTCGGCTCCTGATTCCTGAGTGAAATCGTTATACAGCATAATCATATTTCTAAGCATATCTTCGTAATCTTGTTCATTTTCCAAGCTCAGGCCGTCTTCAGCAACATCCCAACTTTTATAATATGATTCAAGACCCCCTCTATGCGGCTCTGGTAGAGGCTTATCCACTTTGGAGTACGACTGTTTTGTCGACAGGAAGAAAGCCTTCTTTCCCCACTGCACTGCCTGCCAATCATAAAAAAGGCTCATCCACCCGACATTTACGTACGGATAGGTATTCAATGAATTATTACCATGCGCAAAAGATCGGCTCACTTTGTACTTTCCTTCCGAAACGGTAATTGGTTTCCTTGTTCCTCCAACAACAAAATTATTTAGAGTCTTTCCACGACTATCTGTCGACGTTTTTCCGATTGAGTTATTGCAGACTTCCAAGAAACTATCCACATACTCTTTGAAAGACCGGATATCTTTTTCGGAGAGTGTTATATCTTTTAACATGTTAATCTGCCTCACTTATCTATATAATGATAATATCTTATATTGGTTTTTAACGACTATAGATTATTCAGTTAAACACAATAATATATCTCCCTAATTTTTTAAGAGCTCTATCTCATCCCATGACTATAGTTCACCTTTTCCATTGCTAAATATTCCCTTAATGCAAAAGGTTCATTGCGTTTTTCTCGAGAAATTGAACGGTATAAACTCTCTTCCTCCGTACGATCCATTACACAATGTACTTCGGCAATATGCTTTGCTCGAGAAACAGCTATATAAAATAGTTTCTTACCATTATCATTCCACAAAGATTCTTCATTGATATCTACAACAATGACAATGTCACTTTCATTTCCTTTGAATTTTCTTGCTGTAGTAAAAAGTAGATGTCCTTCTTTTTTATAGCCACTCACTTTGTATTTTCCTATATTAAATGATGCGGCTTTTAAGTTTTTTTCATTGCATAATATTCCGCTAGGGTCATTGCTAGATTTAATTGTAAGTAAGACAATATCACCTAAAGAAATCCCTTGTTCAATATAGTAGTCCAACTGAGTTTCCAAAGTCTTTTTTAGCTCATCCTCAGTTCGATTTATATGCCATTTTGGTCTTTGACCACTCACTTTTATACTTGGCTTTCTTATATTTTCCCCAACGATTTTACAACATGCTTCTGCTATTTCCATTGTATTCCGGCAATTACTATGCAATACGTATCGGTTGTGAAATTTATCCAACCACTCTTCCGACATATTATTATGAGTCTTTTGATGTATGTCATAAAATGCATAAAAATGTCCGTTTGATTTTTTCTGTATGTTATATAGCATTTCTAATATGCCTTTTGTATAGTCTTGCGCTTCATCAATAATTAAATCATCATAATCCCATTCTAATTTGCCTTGCAATATATCATTCAAAAGTTCCATCTGCCTAGTCCAATGAAATTCACCTGACTTCAAATAACGGTATGCTAAACCGAGGTCATAAATATTCATAACATCAATGTTGCTGGAATATTTTTGTAATGATATCTTCATATAATCTTTAATCATTCTATTAAAGCAAAGGACAAGCACTTTACGGCTTTCAGATAGACGTTTCGCCTTTTCCAAGGCGATAACAGTCTTCCCAGACCCAGCCATTCCTTCAATTACTGCATTCTTTTGTTTTTCAAGAAAGTCCAATACCTTGATCTGCTCTTGTGTCATCTTTCTAAATGAGAATTCATTCTCTTTAATGCGCTCACTCAATATAGGTATTGCATCACAAGAAGGAGCAATCTCATTTATAACAGAATTCTTTGTTTCCTTTACTAAATCTTTGTCCTTGGGAATCCGTCCATTATGGTAATCAAAGTGGTTATCTAGCGATTCAGAAAGGGTTTCTAAATCCTCTTTAAATAATATACGTCCTCTATAAAAAAGTGGAAGCTTCCCATGCATATCTACACTACGCACTGAAGTAAAGAAAGCTACTGATGTACATGAGTACTCTATGCGACTTCCAAGATTATCTTTTAAATGTTTTATTAAAGAGTACTTGGCAGGTGCAATTTGTTTTAAAGGATCAATTGAAACATAATTCTCTTTATTTCTAGATGAATCATCATACTCAAGATACTGTTTTTGAAATATCCCATTATCCCTAAACCTTATTTCCCCATGCTTAACCTCGATACATATAATCCCCTTTTGAGGATGAAAAACTATGAAATCAATTTCTTTGTCTACAGGATAACCTTTATTTGTACGTGCACGTCCTAAAACATTAACTGAATGAAATATGACATATTCATCACTTAATTGTTTTTTTAACTCATTATAGAGCAAACGTTCTCCTCTACTACGATTAAACTCCTCACTTCGACGATAGCTAGGTACCATAATTGCCATGCTGTCACCTCGTATATAAAGTTAAGAATATTCTAACATAATTGTATGTACACCCCTTAGACTAAAAAACACGAAACCACTAAGTAGGTTTCGTGTCTGTATCTACTCCGCAAACATCTTCATGACGCCGCCGGCAACAGCCAAGTCGAAATATCCCGCCCCCACACATTTGTAGAGGGTGATCTCCTCATCATCCTGCCTGAGATAGTCCTGCTCGAAGATATCGACGAGTTCGCCTTTGATGTCGTCCCAGCTGATGATGCCGCCATCCACCGCATGGATCAGCTCACCAGCTTCCTCCTTGACGGATTCGAGGTCGTCGGCATAGATCTGGTTTGCTCTTTTGATTGTCGTTTCGTCCATTTCCTTCATTACGGGCTTGAATGAACCGACGCCGTTGATGTGTGTGCCGGGCTTGAGATCATTGCCGTCGAATACCGGCTCTGTGGACTGGGTGGCACAGTTGAGGATGTCGCTCTGTGTGACGACGTCTGATGCATTATCCACGACATCGATGTCGGCCTTGATGCCGAATGCCTCGAGCCTTTCCTTGAATTTTTGGGCCTTCTCCTTCGTACGGTTGTAGAGCACGATCCTTTCGATATCCCGCACTTCAACGACACCGAGCACCTGCTCGAAGGCCATGTTGCCCGTACCGATGGCACCGAGCGTCTTGGCATCCTTACGTGCCAGCCTTTCCGTCGCGATGGCGGTCATGGCACCGGTACGGAGGCGTGTGAGGTATGACGCATCCATCGTCGCCTTATGCTCCCCCTTCGTCAGATCGGTGACGAGCAGGTTCCCCTGCGTCGTCGGGAGGTCTTTATTCACCGGGAAGATGGAGACGGTCTTGATGATGGAGATCTTCGACGCCGTGCTGATGCATGGCATGTACAGCATCGAGCTGTTGTCATCCACCGGAAGGACGGTGCGGGGCGCCTGGATGATCGCATCATCCTTCAGATCCTGCAGGACATTTTTGACGTCCGCTATCGCGTGGTGCATGTGGTACTCTTTTTCAATCTGTTCATCGGTCAGTGTAATCATGGAATTTTCCTCCGCTTCTCATTCGCCTTTTTGGCGTATCACTCCTCCCAATGATATAACCTCCAGAATATTGCGTCAAATGCGCTCCCGATGCTTTTTATTTCGTCCATGACTGATATAATACCTTTATGATTACATATGAAAGGGAGCGATGATTTTGGATATAAAGGATTTTGTCGATACATATTATGTGGAGCGCAAGAATACGAACTCCACGAAGTGGGATCTTCTCGAGGAGCGGTTCGGAGATCCGGACCTGCTGCCGATCTGGGTCGCGGACATGGAATTCAAGGCGCCGGACAGCGTGATCAACGCACTCACCGAGCGTGTGCAGCACGGTGCATACGGCTATTCATTCATCCCGGACGAGTACTACAACACATACTCCAAATGGATGGAGGACAACTTCGGCTACAAGGTCGAGAAGGAATGGTGCCGTCCGGCGACAGGCGTCGTATCGGCACTCTACTGGTTCATGAACTGCTACACGGAGGAAGGGGATGCGGTCATCATCACACCGCCCGTCTACTACCCGTTCTTCAACGTCATCCGTGACCTCGACCGCACACTCGTGACGGCGGATATGAATGAGAATGACGGCCGCTTCGAACTCGACTTCGACCTGTTCGAACAGAAGATTGAGGAAAATGATGTGAAGCTCTTCATCCTGTGCTCGCCGCACAATCCGGCCGGCCGTGTATGGACGGAATCGGAACTCGAGCGCATGCTCGCAATCTGCGAGAAGCATGACGTCCTCGTCATTGCGGACGAGATCCACCAGGACTTCGCCTATGGGGAACACAAGCATACACCGGCACCGCTTGTGGCAGACGGCAAGTACACCGACCGCATTGTGCTCGTGAACGCCGCTTCCAAATCATTCAACCTGCCCGGCCTGCTCCATGCCAACATAGTCATCGAGAACGACGCACTGCGCCAGCAGTTCGACGACTATGCCGGCCAGCACATCAAGAGCGAGAAGAACATCCTCGGCCACCTTGCCACACAAGCCGCCTACGAGGGCGGTGGCGAATGGCTCGATGGGCTGAAGAACGTCATCCTGTCGAACTACGCCTACGTAAGGGAGACACTCGGTGTGCATATACCGGAAGCGAAAGTGATGAAACTCGAAGGCACATACCTGCCGATGATCGACCTGCGCGGCTTCCTCGCCCCTGAAGGTACGAAGGAATTCGTCCAGGAGAAGTGCAAGCTCGCCGTCGACTATGGCGAGTGGTTCGGGGAAGGCTATGAAGGCTACATCCGCCTGAACCTTGCGACACATCCGAAGTTCGTCAAAGAGGCTGTGGATCGCATGGTCGAGGAATACAAGAAGATGAAATAGAACTGATGCCCTGCTCCGGACTCCCGAGGCAGGGCTTTATTCATGCCGCGCCGCTTTGACCGGGGAATGGGATTATGCAACAATGAATATAAATGAACGATTGGAGGGATCGGTATGGCGGAAGACAGAATAGAGAGCAAGGGTGTCGTTGTGGTGATCATCGCCGCAGCTTTTTTATTGACCTTCAACCAATTCCTGCTGATCACGGCATTCCCGACAATCATGGCGGAGTTCGACATCAATGCCACACAGGTCCAGTGGCTGACGAACGCCTTCATCCTCGTCACACTGATATTCATCCCGATGTCGGGGTACCTGTCGACTACCTATTCCGCCCGCACACTCGTCATCTTCTCGCTCACCTGCCTGCTCATCGGTACGGCGATCGGCGGCTGGTCGCCGAACTTCGGTATATTGCTCCTTTCACGCATGATCCAGGCGATCGGTGCGGGGATCATCCTGCCCTTGATCCAGACGATACTGCTCATCGTCTTCCCCTACCACAGGCGGGGGTTCGCCATGGGGTTGCTCGGTGCGGTGACGAACATCGCGCCCGCTTCCGCCCCGTCGATATCGGGCATCATCATCGACTATCTCGATTGGCGGTCGCTCCACTGGGTGATCCTGCCGTTCATCCTGATCACCTTCGTCATGGCGCTCTTCCTGATGAAGAACGTGCTTGAACAGAACCGGACGACGCTCGATCTCCGCTCGGTAGTCCTGTCCGCATCGGGCTTCGCCCTCTTCATACTGGGACTCAGCAACATCAGCGTGTATGGCTTCCTGAGCCTGTGGTCGATACTGCCGATGGCGGTCGGAATCGTGAGTGTGCTGTTCTTCATCAGCCGCCAGTTCAGCATCCCGACGCCGGTATTGAACTTGGATCTGTTCCGCAACAGGACGTTCACACTCGCCATCATACTGATCTTCATCAATATGATGCTGCTGCTCTCGACAGAGACGATCCTGCCGATGTTCGCACAGGACGCACTCGGTACGAGTGCCTTCCTGTCCGGCTTCCTGCTCGTACCGGGGACGATCATCCTGTCCGTCATCACATTCGTTTCCGGCAACCTGTATGACCGGTACGGCGGCAAGCGAATCGCCACGATCGGGTTCGCCTGCACCGCCCTGTCACTCGGACTGATCAACACCGTCGGCATGGATGATTCGCCCTACTGGATCATGGTGTACTTCTGCCTGTTCATGACCGGCTTCGGACTGACACTCATGCCGCTCGTCACCGTCAGCATGTCTGAGCTCGGCAAGGCGGACATCCCCCATGGCTCCGCCATCGTCAACACCGTGCGCCAGTTCGCCATGGCCTTCGGCATCATCATACTGACATCCATCATCAGCATCACCGTCGCCGTGATGGAGGCGCCGTATGCCGTGAGCACCTATTGGGGCACATCCTATGCCTTGATCGTCATGGCCGGGCTTGCGGTGCTTGGATTCATATTGACGCTCAGGTTGAAGGAGACAAGGTACTGACGAAAAATTCGCCTTGCGGATAAGCCCGCAAGGCGATTCTTCATTTCTCTTCCAATGTGTCGATGTAGCGCTTGAGCCTGTCGGCCGCTTCCTTGAGTTCCGCCATGCTGCAGGCGAATGACAGACGGATGTGCCCCTCACCATATTCCGAGAACGAGCGGCCCGGTACGACGGCGAGCTGCGTCGCCTCAAGCAGGTTGGTCGCGAACCGGAACGAATCGGTGTCGTACTTCCTGATCGACGGAAAGATGTAGAACGCCCCCGTCGGCTTCGACACTTCGAGCCCCATGTCGAGGAGACGCTTATAGATGTAGTCGCGCCGCTCGATGTAGGCTTCATTCATCTCCTTCGGCACATGACGATGATTCTTCAGCGCCTCGATTGCTGCATATTGGCTCGGAAGTGCGGCACAGATGGTGTTGTAGAGATGCACGGCCGTGACGTCCTCCATGATGGTCCTGTGGCCGACGACATATCCGATGCGCCATCCGGTCATGGCATGCGACTTGCTGAGGCCGTTGACGACGAGCACCTGCTCCTTGATGTCCGTATAGCTTGCAAGGCTGATATGCTCCCCTTCAAGCGTATTCTCCGCATAGATCTCATCGGTAATGACGAAGATGTCATGCTTCCTGAACACTTCGACAAGCGCATCCATCTGCGGCTTCGTATAGGTGACGCCGGTCGGGTTCGTCGGATAGTTGAGCAGTACGGCCTTCGTCTTATCTGTAATATTCGACTCGATCAGTTCCGGTGTCGCAATGTGGCCCGTCGGGGTCATGTCGACGAACTTCGTCACGGCCCCGCACAGTTCGATGATCGGCTCGTAGCCGAGATAAGTCGGGGCGGGAATGAGCACTTCATCACCCGGGTCGAGGATGGCACGCAGGATCCCGTCGATCCCCTCACTCCCACCGACCGTGACGAGCACCTCGCCGTCCGGATCATATTCCGCACCATGGACCTCGCGGTAGTACTGGCTGATCGTCTCCCGGAGTTCGAAGAGCCCCGTATTATGTGAGTACTTCATCGATTTCGTATTGATCGCCTCGATTGCTGCATCCTTAATCGGCTGCGGCGTCTCGAAGTCCGGCTGTCCGAGCGTCAGATCCACCGCATCCGGGAACTCCTCCACCCGGTTGGCAAACTGCCGTGTGCCCGGGACCTCGATATCCTTCATTTTTCTGTTCGCCTGTGGCATCGTATCCCTCTTTCCCATTGATTTCCCTACCGATTATAACAGATGGCTTGTGCTTTGGCCCCCTCATAATTTCGGATATACCAAGCATAGACAACTACAATAAAAAACGAAGGCAATGCCTTTTGCATCACCTTCACTTTATAGTTATCATTCTATTACTTTTTTTTCAGAAAGTTCTTTATACCAATATGCACTCTTCTTCGGATACCTTTCCTGCGTCTCAAAATCAACATAGAATAGACCATATCTTTTCTCGTATCCATTCGACCAGGAGAATACATCCATGAGTGACCAGATGAAGTAGCCTCTAATGTCTACCCCATCTTCAATTGCATCTGCAATGGCTTCAAAATGCTTTTTCACATAATCAATGCGTGCATCATCTTCCACAGTATTGTCTTTGAACTCATCCTTATACCCTAAACCATTTTCTGTTACGTAAATCTTTTTGTAATTTGGATAGTCTTTTTTGACGCGCATGATTTGGTCATAAAGTCCCTGGGGATAGATCATCCAGTCCCAATCCGTTCTTGGGACATCTATGTCAAACTCCCTTTGTCCAACACCTTTCAGCTGATACTTTGATCCACCCTTGGCACCTTTTGAGTTATGCGTGATTTCTGATTCACCATCGAACCCACGCATCCAGTCACTCATATAGTAGTTGATCCCCAGGAAGTCATTTAAATCTTTTGCAGCATCCAATATTTCCATATCTTCATCTGTCACTTCGAGTTTTCCACCATTCACATTTAATATGTGATTTACACCTTCCATAGTCTTATCGGAATACTTGCCCAGATATGTCGCATCCAATATGAATTTATTATGAATAATATCTTCAAGCTCTGCAGCTCTCACATCTTCTTCATTTTCTGGATCATATGGATATTTTGTCGGTAATGCGTGGACGATGCCAATCTCACCCTTATAACCATTTTCTTTAAACAGTTTCAAAGCTCTCGCATGTGCCACCATCATGTTGTGATGAGATTGGAAGAGTTTTGCGAAGTCGTATTTAATTCCTGGTGGGAACTTACCAACCAAATATTGGCCGTCCCCGATGGGTCCGATTTCATTGAATGTCGTCCAATAATTTACTTCTTCAAATTCTTCAAAGCAGTACTTTGCATAATCCACAAAGTGATCGATATTTTCACGGTTTAAGAAATCACCATTTGAATGGAGTTTTTCTGGTGTATCGAAGTGATGGAGGGTCACGAATGGTTCTACATTCCTTTTATGACATTCTTTAAATAAGTTGTGGTAGAACTGAACACCTTCTTCGTTCACTTCACCATATCCATCCGGAAAGATTCTGGACCAGGCGATGGAAATCCTTATGCCGTTAACACCAAACTTTTCGCTCAACTCCAAGTCTACAGGATACTGATTATAGAAGTCACTCGCCGGTTCTGCTGTATACCAGTAGTTCTCCTCGAGATACGTGTCCCATGCCACCCTTCCCTTACCACCTGATTGTGTCGCACCCTCTGCCTGATAAGCGGCTGTAGCGCCACCGAATATAAAATCTTCTGGTAACTTCTTCATTGTTTTAGAATCTCCTCTCTAGTTGGCGAATTGATTTTCAACAAAGGCCAAAGCACTTTTGCCATCACGTGTAAGCTTAATGTATTCAGCACCTTGTGTTTTTGCCAATCTCACGCCTAAACGATCTGTATCTTGCTTAATATCTTCATAGTTTGAGGCTACTTGCGGGGCCAATATTACGAGCTGGTAGTCTTTCATAATATCCATATGTGCCCCATAACTGCCTGCAGCCGCTTTCACTGATTCATTCTCTTCTGTAGCGGCTTTGTTTAATGCATTCGCCAGTAGACCACTTGTACCACCACCGGCACATAATACTAATACATTTGTGTCCTCAGACGCCTCTTTTTCTTTACTGCTTTTAACCTCTTTGGATTCATCTGCAGCTGCTTCCGTCTTCGATGAAGCAAGGATGCTGTCCGCCTTGCTTGTGTCAAAGTTTTCCTTCACTTTGTCGTGCAGTTCATTTGAATTATCGATACCTGCCAATTCTTCCTCCAGTATTTGCTTGTCGTATACTTTGAAGAAGGGATAATAGATGAATACGCTTACTACAATCAGTGTTATTGCAAGAACAACCGACCATAATCCAAGACCGGTACCTAAGATAATTCCAATCGGTCCTGGAGTAGTCCATGGAAGTACCACACTGAAACTGTTCATTCCGATGACATCAACGAAAAACTTGAACAGCCATACATTGACAATCGGCGCCATAATAAATGGTACGAAGAACACTGGATTCAACACTAACGGTGCACCGAACAGGATTGGTTCGTTAACGCCGAAAGAAGTTGGTATGACAGATGCTCGACCAATTGCTTTGTTTCGTTTCGACTTGGCCAGCCACATGAACATAAATGGTACAACAAGTGTTGCGCCTGTTCCGCCCATTGTTGCGATGAACATTTGGGTCCCCGGTGTTAAGATTTTGTCTGCGTGTTCACCTGATTGCAGCAACTGGTAGTTCAATTCCACGTTTGCGTAGGTGATCGCCGCAATTGCAGGTTCTACAATTGATGGACCATGAATACCAATAAACCAGAATAATGCGATTGCCCCCAAGATGATAGTAAGACCAATATATCCATCTGCCGCTGTAAATAATGGTTCAAATAATTCTAGGATTGCTTGCGCAACATTTGTACCATTAATTGCTCTTACCAAAAGGTCCAAACCATAGATTACTAATATGACAAACATAAATGGAATGATGTCTTTGAACACTTGTGCAATGTTAGGAGGTACTTCTTCCGGCATCTTAATGGTGATATCTCTTTTCACAAAGAAACTATATATAATCACCGTCACGAATGCTGACAAAAATGCAGTCAGCAAACCTCTCGTTCCTAAAAACGCATTGGAGAATCCACCAACTTCAACTGAGTCCGCAGCAAGGAATAAAAATCCACAAATCGCCGCCAACATTGTTGATATGAAGTTGATCTGGTTTGTACTTTCCATTCTTCTGTTATACGCATCTGTTAAGGACTTTGCTGTTGTTGCTGCAACAAGCAGTCCTACAATGCCCATTGTATAATGGTATGGTTTCATGATAATTTCTTCTATCGTACTGTCCCAAGCAAAACCAAACACATTCGGCACATATGCAATCAGCAAGAATATACTCGAAAACAGGATAACTGGCATTGCTGCAATAAACCCATCCCGAATTGCCCGCAGATAAATATTGCGCGACATTTTTTCAAAGGCGGGTTTCGCTTTTTCAATTTGTGCGATTAATGCTTGCATAAGCATTAATTCCCCCTTTTATATAATTCGATCATATGCTTCATCATGTCTTTAAGTAAGAGCGTAGTCATCAAGTGGTCTTGACCATGCATCATTGTGACGCTATATGCGATGTCATCCCCACTTGCTTCTTTCGTAAGCAATGATGTTTGAGCATTATGTGCTTCTACAATACATTCGTCAGCTTCTTTAATGAGTTGTTCCGCTTTATCAAAATCCCCTTGTTTTGCACTATTTAACGATTCTAATAATTTGGATCTCGCATCACCTGCGAATGCAACAATTTCAAAACCCAGCATTGTTACCTCTTCTCTATTCATACGTATATCCTCCTCATATTCTATATTTTCTCTTTATAAGAGACCGCTGTTTTCTGGAGTACTTTATTGAGTTCATTGATATTGTTGTAGCCCTCTGTTCGCAGCCATTCCCTCGCTGCTTCTTCACCATCCTCAATATAAACTGGTACCGCTCCGGCCCATGTCGCCCTGCCACATAACACACCATTGAATTTAGAACCTGATTCATGTGCAAACTTCAATGTCTCTTGAAACATTTCAGCTGTAACCCCTGCACTCAGATAAATATATGGAAGGTGTGTAGATGCTTCCTGGTCTTTAAAATATTGTGCCGCCTCTTCATTTGAGTAGACACTCTCCTCATTTGAATAACCTTCTACAAAATTCATATTTACTGGAACTTCAACCTTGAGAACATCCACATGGAACCTTTCTTCAGAGAAGACTTTCATAGCCTCATTGACTTTTCTTGGTTTTACTTTAGCAAATTCCCTGCTTTTATTATCCGATATATTATCATCATACGTTAAAATTTCCAGGAAGAATGGAATATTTTCAGCCACACACTCTGATCCTATCCTTTCAATGTATGCTTCCTTCTGAATGTTGATTTCTTCATCATCATCCACATCATAATACAACAGGAATTTAACCGCGTCTGCCCCTTCTTCTCTGATGCGTCGCACCGACCATTCAACCAAGCAATCCGGGAGGCGCCCTTTTGTAGTTGCATCGTATCCTGTTTTTTCATAGGCTAATAATAATCCAGCCTCTCCGTCTCGCACCCTTGATGCTGGCAGCCCATACTCAGGATCCAATAGGATAGATGAGGAATACTGTGTCAATTCTTCAGAAACAATTGTTTTCAACTGTTCAATTTCTTCAACTGTCGGTTCATCATCCTGGTGCTGTGCCATCATGCGTTTCAATGCGCCACGTTGGTCAAACGCCAAAGCTGAAATGATTCCATTTTCATCACTAACCTGCTTTAAATAATCGAGCTTTTTATCGGATACTATCATATCTACACCTCAATGATTTCAATTTTTTTATAGATTTCTTCATAATTACTTAAATCCACATGACCTGTGACACTTTGCTGTGCATTTAGCATTCCTAGAGTATTCGAGTGTTTTAATAACTCCTCAGCAGACTTATTTTCAACAATCGCTGAAGCAATTCCTGCTACTGTAGAATCCCCAGAACCTACCGGGTTAATAACTCGAATTTTCGGAATTTTTACTCTATAGAATTTCCCTTCATTTCTTGCGAAAGCACCATCAGCACCAAGAGATACAAAAGTCCAATCGATGCCATCGAAAATTTCTGTTGAAACTGCATTCTTTAATGATTCATTATCTATTGCCACTTCCAACCCTATCAATTCGGATAACTCTTCTAGATTCGGTTTAATCAGCATCGGCTTGTGCCGACCTTTAATAACTTCCCGCAAGGCTTCTCCTGAACAATCTGTCACCACACGCTTCTCGTGCTCACTACATATTTCAATCAGTTCGGAATAAAATGTGTAATCTACACCTTTAGGAAGACTTCCTGATATGGATACCAACTCACATTTCGGCAATAATGTTTCAAGGTGAGTGATAAAGCCATCGATTTCTTCTCTATTTATTATAGGACCACTTTCAAGTATTTCTGTTTGATTACCTTCATGCAGAAAAGCAATACAATTCCGCGTAGCTCCACTTACCTCGTAGAAAGAATTCTTAATGCCCTTATCCTTCAAAGAGGCTTCAATAAACCTTCCAAGAATGCCGCCTGTCAGCCCAGTTGCTGTAACATCCTTATCCAACTGTGATAAAACCCTTGTTACATTTATCCCTTTTCCGCCGGCTGTTTTGCTGACATTTGAAACCCTGTTCGCTGAATCATATTTAAATGAGTCTAGCTGATATGATATATCCACAGAGGGATTCATGGTTATCGTTAGAATCATTGGAATCTACCCTTAGTCATGGTACTCACCTTTGTTCCATTTCTCCAAAAACTCATCGAAGAATCCTTCTTCCTCCTGCTCTACGTTCTTCGATTCCATTTGCTCAATTTTAGAAATGAGTTTCTGATTCTCTTGGGTCGGGTTATATTCTGTATTAATGAACGCTTCAATAATGTCGCACATGAGAAGCTCGCCAGTAATTTTACCTCCAAAACCAATCACATTCGCATCAAGCTCTTCTTTTGCGTATAACGCAGATGTCATATCACGAACAAGTGCAGAGCGCACTCCAGGCACTTTGTTTACAGCGTTATTAATACCAACACCTGTTCCACATATGCATACACCCAAATCGGCTTCACCATTGGTTACCGCTTCACCGACCCTCTTTCCATAAATCGGATAGTGTGTACGTGCAAAATCATAAGTTCCACAATCAACGACTTCGTGCCCTAATGACTTTAAAAACTCTGAAACTTCCATCTTTGTATCTGTAACGATATGATCGCAACCAATTGCAATTTTCACTGTTAATTTCCTCCTGTTTAACCCATTTTATTTAGCATATCAACGCGAATTTGATGTCTACCGCCATCATAATCTCCAGTTATAAAACCTTTGACTACATTGACTGCCAACTCTTCTCCAACAATTTCCGCGCCCATGGTAATCATCCTCGCGTTGTTATGACTGCGTGTCATATATGCTGATCTTTCATCTGAAACTTCTGCAGCAATCATACCCTTGATCTTTGTCGCTACCATGAAACTGCCCGCACCATACTGGTCAATTACAATTCCCAGATTCTCATCATTTTTTTGCACTTCTTCAGCAACGGATCTCGTGACATCTACAAAGTCTCCTTCCGATGCTTCATCTACATCAATTACTTCATAATCGTTATCAATCAGATATTTTTTAATCTGGGATTTTAGGTCTTTCCCATATGCGTCTGCACCAATTACTATACTCACTGAAGTCTTCCTTTCTCCATTTGTATTTGTTTAACCAAACATTTAAATCGCTTTCACAAGTTCTTGTTTAAATTATAAAACTAAAAAAACATAAATTCAACACTTTTTGTTGAATTTATGTTTTATTCGATGTAAAAAGACACAATATGTTTATAATTTTTATCAAATGTTTAATTCCTATATAACTACTTCAGTATACTGTTGGATATTTTTAGCTTTTTCTTCATCCTTACTATCCATGATGACTGCAGTTAAATCTCTCAATTCACAAAAAGATACAAAATCCTCTTTTCCAACCTTTGAGGAGTCGACTAATAGATATTTTTCGATCGAGTTTTTTATTGCCAACTTCTGCGTATATGCCTCTTCATGAGAAGATGTCATTACATCTTCTCCCTTCACACCATTTGCACTGAAGAACATCTTGCTGAACCGCATGGTTTCTATCATGTTATTCGCCATTTCACCAGCGAAAGATTCTGTAACGCCCCGCATTTCTCCACCAATAAGGTACACTTTAAACTGTTCAGATTTCTTCTTGAATAATATATTGAATACTGGTAAACAATTTGTGATGACCGACAGATTAGTATTACTGATTTCTTCAGCCAACAATTCTACCGTTGTTCCTGGACCAAGAAAAACTGTATTCCCCTCTTCAATAATTGCTGCTGCCTTTTTCGCAATATCTCTTTTCTCTTCTATAAATTGGGTATGCTTTTCCTTGTGGGACATTTCCTTATAGTGAAATGCTGAATTACTCCTTGCTCCGCCGTGTATCTTGGTGAGTACACCTTGCTCTTCCAGTTCGGCCAAATCACGTCTTGCCGTCATATCTGATACATGTAAGGTGTCGACTATTTCTGTAATTCTGATTGTATCTTTTTTATTCAAAAGTTTAACGATTTCTTCCAGACGCTGATGTTTATTCACCTGTTTTGCCCCTTCACATTTTATTAATTCCTCTACTTTTGTTTGAAAAACAAACATTTACTAATAATATATCATAAATTGTTAATTTATGTTGATATTTACTAGATGCATCAAATTTCACACATATTTGTGACGTATGGAGAGCGTAAAATAGTTTGTGTAAATGAATAAATAGAAAAAGGGCGTCCTTTTCTTGTAAGATTAAGTTACCACACCAAATCCAAGAAAAGAGGACGACCCCTATGGATCATTTTACATCAGATATTATTCAAGCTCTAGTAAAAAAGACGATGTCACAGAAATCTTCCGCAGCCACCTGGAAACGGCGGTGAACACATTACTGAAAACCGAATTGACTGCATTCCTGGACTACGAAAAGTATGACCGTGTGGGCTTCAATTCCGGGAACTCCAGAAACGGCGTCTATTCCCGCACGTTACATACCGAATATGGCGACCTTCAGATTGACATTCCCCGGGACCGGAATGGGGACTTCAAGCAGCAGACCGTTGCGCCTTACAAGCGGTCCAATGACACATTGGAATCTTTTGTCATCCATATGTTTCAAAAAGGTGTGACGATGTCTGAAATCTCCCATCTGATTGAACGGATGTATGGGCATCACTATACGCCCCAGACCATTTCAAATATGACCCAGGCGGTCACAGAAGAAGTGGAGGCATTTCGCCAGCGTTCGTTATCCGAGCGGTATGTGTGCGTGTACCTGGATGCGACATTCCTGCCCGTCAAACGGGAGACAGTGACCAAAGAGGCTGTCTATATCGCTGTGGGCATCCGGGAGGATGGCTCCAAGGAAGTGCTGGCCTATACTGTCGCGCCGACGGAATCTGCGTATGTATGGAAAGAATTGATTGGAGATATCCATGCACGGGGCGTGACGGAAGTCCTGCGCTTCATTTCTGACGGGCTTCCAGGTATCAAAGACAGTATTCATTCGGTGTTTCCAAAAGCGAAATACCAGACATGTTTCATTCACGTTGCACGCAACATTTCCCACAAGGTCCGTGTGTCGGACCGGAAGGCAATCTGTGAGGACCTGAAGTCCCTGTATCGCGCCACGGATAAGGCCGAAGCTGAGCAGACTTTGGACGCGTTTATCGAGAAGTGGAAGAAATCTTACGCCAAAGTCACGCAATCGTTGAAAGCCAATCCGGATCTGTTCACTTTTTATGATTTCCCTGAAGCAATCAGGAGAAGCATCTACTCCACAAATCTGATTGAGTCATTCAATAAGCAGATCAAACGGTACAGTAAGCGCAAAGAGCAGTTCCCGAACGCGGACTCCCTTGACCGTTTCCTGGTCACTCAATTTGAAGCATATAACCAACGGTTCGCGACACGGTGCCATATTGGTTTTGACCAGGCCCGTGCAGAATTAGCTGAAATGTTCAGCGGGTAATGCACACTACAAGAAAAGGCATGCCTTCATTTACACATAATTATTGACGGTCTCTAAAAGTGTAGTTACAGCAATAATTATTAACACAGTACCCAAATAAAAGTATAACGTAGACATTTTTTCATCCTTTTTTTAAAACTTTTCGTTTGTCAGGATACACCAGGAAGATGAGAAAAAGACATCTAACTTAGATGTCTTTTTTTAATGAAACAAGTGCCTCTTTCTTTTCTCGTAAACCTTTAAATTTTTCTTTAGCTTCTTTGTCAGAATAATATACCATCAAAGAATTATCGTAAATCAGTTTTGCCTGCTTCTTTCCTTCAGCATCAAGTTCTTTTGAGACTTTAGATTCTAAACCCATGATCTCCTGAAGTAAATCATCGCTTTTTTGATTATAACTTAGTTCCTCTTCTTTTACTTTAGACTCTATAATCCCATCTCTTACAGCAGCCCTTATAACAAAATAAAAGATGATTGCAGCAAATAATATGTATATAAATACCATAATTACCTCCCTATTCATTATATTAACATATCATATTATCTTTACTCTCATTTACTTTTATTGTTAATAGCCCAGTTGAGTTCTCATGCGCTTTATATCGAGCATTGCTTATAATATAAAATTCAATGCTTTTTGAAAATATATTGGACATGAACCTCATTTTCCTTTATCATTGCGATATTCATAAAAATACATAAAAGGGGATTAATTATGCAGTTCTCTAGAGAGACCAAGATAAAGACATGGACGGTGTCGACCCTCGCCCTTCTGCTCTTCATCGTTCCGGTCTACTTCAATGGCCAATGGACCATCATCCTCGGCATATTCGCCGACTATATACTGACGGGACTGGAAGGTTCCATCCCAACGATCATCACCGTCATCATGTCCTTCTTCCTGATCGTGACCATATATGGCACGCTGATCAACCGCAACAGCTTCAAGAACGCACCTAAAATGCGGGATATATTTGTCCTCGACTGGCTGTGGTTCACACTGCGTGTACTCGGTACGCTGTTTGCGATCATGACCGTCACGGGCGTCGGTCCGGAGGCGATCACGAGTGACCTCACAGGCGGCACTATGATGAACAGCCTCGTGCCGATACTCGCTACATGGCTCCTCCTTGCGGCCTTCCTGATGCCGCTTCTGATGAACTTCGGCCTGATGGAATTCATCGGCACGTTCCTGGAACCCATCATCCGCCCGTTGTACAGGGTGCCGGGCCGCTCCTCGATCGACGCGCTCGCTTCATGGATGGGCAGCAGTCCGGTCGGCGTCATGATCACGACCCAGCAGTACGAGCGCGGGTTCTATACGAAGCGCGAGGCGATGAACATCGCCACCAACTTCTCGGTGCTCTCGATTCCCTTCAGCCTGGTGATTGCAACATTCATCGGCATCGAGGAGTACTTCCTGCAGTTCTATCTGACGATGGCCATCGCCTGTATCCTGACCGCCCTCGTCATGGTGCGCATTCCGCCACTCTCCCGCAAGGAGGATACGTACTACGAGGTGACCGGCAAGCAGATCGATGACCGGTCAACGGAAGGCACGATGCTCAAAACTGCGACGACGCGCGCCTACAAGCGTGCGGATGAAAGCGATGGCGCGAAAAGCATCGCCCGCGATGGTACGGTGAACGTCATCGACATCTACGGCGGACTGATTCCGGTCGTCATCGCCATCGGCATACTCGCCCTGATCGTGGCGGAATACACACCGGTGTTCACGTACTTGAGCTATCCGGTCCAACTGGTTCTCGAACTGATCAACGTACCGGAAGCCGCAGCTGCAGCGCCTGCGTTCATCATCGGCGTGACGGACATGTTCCTGCCGTCCGTCATCGGATCCGGCATCGAGAGCGACTTCACGAAATTCATGATCGCCGTCATGTCACTCACACAGATCATCTACTTCTCGGAAGTCGGTGCCCTGCTGCTGAAGTCGAAGATCCCCGTTTCCGTATGGGAACTGATTGCGATATTCATCCTGAGGACCATCATTTCATTCCCGATCATATACGTCCTGGCGCTACTGTTCGTCGGACTATAGAATAATCCCCCTGACACTGAGGTGCCAGGGGGATTTCTGCATCTATTTCTCGACCAGCGCTTTCGCCGATTCGAACAGTATGTTGACGGCGTGCGGCATGCTGTCTTCGTTGATGTCGAACTTCTCGTTGTGGTGTCCGGCAGCAAGATCGGTGCCGAAGATGCAGTAGGTGCCCTGACCCCCATGCTTCTGCACGGCGTTGATGAAGAAAGTCGCATCCTCCGAACCGGCACTGGCATCGCTCCTGAGGTCGCTTGTAAGACCTTCCTGTTCGGCGATGTCCTTGAGTACTTCAGCCACTTCGAGGGAGCAGTCGGCGCTCTCGCCTTCACCGACGAGTTCGATATGATGGGTCACGCCGTACATCTTCGCAGCGCCTTCAATGACCGCTTCGGCCTGGCTTTTGACATAGTCGTTGATGTCGGATGTCTCGCCGCGCGTCTCGATCTTGAGCGCAGCATGGTCGGCGATGATGTTGCGGCCGCTGCCGGCATGCAGTTCACCGACGTTGATGCGTGTCGCCCCACCCGAGTGCCTCGGAATGGCATTCAGGTTGAGGACGGCATTTGCTGCAGCGAGCATCGCATTCTTCCCTTCCTCAGGGTTGCCGCCGGCGTGCGACGAGCGGCCCTTGAAGGTGACATCCATCTTCGATGTTGCAAGGAATCCGTTGTTGGCCGCAACAAAGTGGCTGTGCGGTACCCCGGTGCCGATATGGGAAGCGACGAAGTAGTCGACATCACTGACGACCCCCGCCTCCACCATGGAGCGCGCCCCGCGCGTCCCTTCCTCGGCCGGCTGGAAGATGAGCTTCATCTTCCCTTTGAGCTGGTCCTTGTTTTCCATGAGCTTCGTGGCGAGACCAAGGCCGATGGTCGTATGCACATCATGCCCGCAGGCGTGCATATTGTCATTCGTCGACCTGAAGTCTTCTTTGACCGGCACATGGTCGTCGCCTGTCGCCTCGACGATCGGCAGGGCATCCATGTCCACCCGGTAGGCGATGGTCGGTCCCGGCTTGCCTGTATCGAGTGTCGCAACGATACCTGTATAGCCCTCCGAGACAAGGCCGAGGTATTTCTTGACCGCCCCGTTCTCGCGCGCCCACTCGAGGTGGCGCTTCGTTTCTTCTTCAGACGGCTTGCCCATGCAGTAGTCGGAATCCATGACGGCCTTCCCGATCTCGAGCTCATAGCCCAAGCCTTCAAGTATGTCCGCCACGATGGTGGCGGTGCGCATCTCCAGGAATCCGAGCTCCGGATACTGGTGGAAGTCGCGCCGCCATTCGATCAGTTGCTTTTCGAGCTGTGTCATTTATTTCTCTCCTTCATCTGTTCATTATGGTCTGTCTTCAAAGAACGTGTATGCACCCGGACCGTACGGCAGGCCTGTGAAATAGAAGACCGCGAGCAGGATGATCCAGGCGACCAGGAACGCGATGGAGTACGGCAGCATCAGTGAGATGTACGTGCCGATGCTCGCATTCTTGTCATAACGCTGCATGAACGCAAGGATGATGACCATATACGGGAACAGCGGTGTGATGATGTTCACAGATGAATCCGCAATACGGTAGGCCACCTGCGTGAATGCCGGGTCGTACCCGAGCTGCAGGAACATCGGGATGAATATCGGTGCCTCGATCGCCCATTTGGCGGAACCGGATGTGATCAGGAAGTTCATCAGGCTGGTGAAGATGATGTAGCCCATGATCAGTCCAAAGCCGGTGAACTCGACTTCCTGCAGGAATTCGGCACCGTTGACGGCCACCCAGGTACCCAGGTTGGACCAGTTGAAGTAGGCGATGAACTGGGCGATGGCGAAGACGAGTACGATATACCCCGCCATGTCACTGATCGATTCCGTCATATATCTGGTCATGTCCTTGCCGGACTTAATCTTGCCCGTCACGAGACCAAAAGCGAGGCCGATCAGGACGAAGAAGATCAGGATGAGCGGCACGATGCCATCGATGAACGGTGACGGTATGATGGTTCCACCTTCACCCTGGAGCGGGCTGTCCGGCAGCATGATCACAACTACGATGATTGCCCAGTAGAGCACACCTGTGATGAGCGCTGTGATGAACCCTTTCTTTGCATTCGGCAGCTCTTCCGTATCCTCCTCTTCGACCGCTTCCCCCTTATATTCTCCGAGCCTCGGCTCGACGAATTTGGAAGTCAGCAGGCCGCCGACGAATGTCAGCAGGAATACGGAAACGATGTTGAAGTACCAGTTGTCGACCGGCGTGACGGTGATCGTGTCGTCGATGATCGCGACAGCTTCCGTCGAAATACCGGCGAGGAGTACATCCGTACCTGCGATGAACAGGTTCGCAGTGAATCCCGCACCTGCCCCGGCAAAGCCGGCCGCCAAACCGGCAAGGGGATGCCTGCCGACCTTGTAGAACACGAGGGCACCGAGTGGTGGAACGAGGACGACCGCAGCATCGGATGCCAGGTTGCCGAGTATACCCGTGAAGACGACTGTATACGTCAGCAGGAACGGCGGTGATTTCAGAATCGTCTTGCGGATCGCGTAATCAAGCAGGCCGACCTTCTCAGCAAGGCCGATACCGAGCATCATCGCCAGCACCAATCCGAGCGGTGCGAAGCCTGTGAAGTTATCGAGCATCGATGTCAGTATGAACTGCAGCCCTTCACCGGACAGCAGGTTGCGGATCTGGAGCTCTTCCCCTGTACCCGGGTGGGCGACGGTCGCCCCAAAAAGACTGAATACGAAAGACAGGAGAATCATGAAAAATGCCAGTCCGATGAAGAGGACGAATGGATCCGGCAGCTTATTGCCAACCCGTTCTATGACGTCCAGCGCTTTCGTGAAAAACCCTTTTTTCTTTTCCATAATTAATGCACCTCGCTATTCTTTTTTATGATGTTCACTTTTCATCCAGCCTGGAAGGCTGTACACCTGCAGGAATTGGATTCTTGTAGTCGTTCTTCTTTCTGAACTGTTCGAACTCCGACTTGGCCTGCTGCAGGTCCTCCTTCGATTCGAAGAGCTGGATGCCTGTCATTGCCATTGCCGACGCCGCCCGCATCATGCCGCGGTTGGCGAAGTCGCTCAGCCCCTGGGTCGTCATCTGCCATGTATGGACGCTCGTGCCGAGCGATGCAGTTGCTGCGGTCAGCTGTGCAGTCGGTGCCACCCAGCTGACATCCGCGACATCCGTCGAACCGGCGAGCACGCCTTCACGTGCCTCATATGGGGAAATGGAGTCGGCGAGATATTTGCCCGCGTACTCCTCGCCGTCACCGGTATAGCCGAAACCGCTGAGCGGCGCGAGATAGTTCTGCTGTTCGGATTCCGACAGCGTATTCCACAGCTTCCTGGCAAAATCCTTTTCGTCCTGCGCAGGTTCCCCAGGACCTGCCTCTGTCAGGTTTTTATGGAGCATGCTTTCAAGATGGCGGTTCGACACGTAGTTCGAGCAGCCCTTGTCGAAGTCGATCTCCACTTCCGTCTCCGTCATCATCGCCGCCCCTTTTGCGACCTTGATGAGGCGCTGATAGATTTCTTCCACCTGGTCCACACGCGGCGCGCGGATGAGGTAGAGCACTTCCGCATTCGCCTGCACGACGTTCGGTGAGATGCCGCCGGTATTCGTCACTGCATAGTGCATGCGCGCCTCCGACACGATATGTTCGCGCAGGTAGTTCGCACCGACGTTCATCAGTTCGACCGCATCCAGTGCACTCCTCCCAAGGTGCGGTGTGTTTGCCGCATGCGCCGACTTGCCCCTGAAGCGGAAGTAGACCTGGTAGTTCGCAAGCGTCGAGAGGTCCATGATGGCGTTGACCGGTGACGGATGCCACGTGAGTGCCGCATCGACATCATCAAATACGCCTTCGCGCACCATGAACGTCTTGCCGGAGCCCCCCTCTTCACCCGGACAGCCATAGAAGGTTACCCGTCCCGGGAGATCGTTCTCCTCAAGGTACGCCTTTGCTGCACAGGCTGCCGCAAAGGCACCCGTACCAAGCAGGTTGTGGCCGCAGCCATGGCCGATATCCGGCTCCATCGGCTGGTATGACGTCTCCCCAGGCTTCTGAGAGAGGCCGGAGAGTGCATCGAACTCGCCGAGGAAGGCGATTTCAGGCCCTTCCGTACCATATGAAGCTGTAAATGCCGTCTCTATGTCCGCTACATTGCGTTTGACAGTGAAACCCTGACGCTCGCATTCGTCAGCCAGAAAGCGTGCTGAATCGTACTCCTCGAATCTCGTTTCAGGATGATTGAATATGTATGCACTCACTTCTTTGAAATAAGATTCATGCTCCTTCAGGTAATCGCTTACAAAATTCTTCACTCCACTTTCCACTCCTTTCCCTTAATTGGTCACCGGCCGGTTACTTCAAATATTTTACAGAAGTATTGATTTCCCATACAGGTGAGCACTTAAAATACTACAATCTAATTTCCTATATGTCCACAAGTTTTGGATTGTTCAATTATAAGATTTGCATTGTTCATTTCCGTATATTTATACTGCTTACAAATGATGTATATTCATAAGGAAACGTTGAAAAGGGGCTTGAATATCATAAGCGAATCGTATAGAATATGAATGTAGCAATCAGGGGCCATAGCTCAGCTGGGAGAGCGTTGCACTGGCAGTGCAAAGGTCAGGGGTTCGAGCCCCCTTGGTTCCATAAAGCAAACCGCACCTTCATATGAAGGTGCGGTTTTTTTGTGCTATTCATTGTTTTCCATCACGGCAAAATAGTTCTCTTCATTATCTGCAAAGTTGAATGTCCGCTCGGATGAGAATGTTTCAATTTCCCCGACCTTCACCCCTTTTTCTGAGAGTTCTTCATGCAGACGGTCCAAATCATCCGTGAAGAACATGAGTGAAGGGGTACCGAAATTCAGCTCCGGCGACAGCTTCTCGATGAGCTTCCTGTCATGCAGGATGATGCTCGTCTCCGCTTCTCGTGTCGGCTTTATCTCGATCCACTTCATATCGGCCCCTTCCTCGGATTCCGAAGCGACGATGAAACCGAATTTCTCTGTCCAGAATTTACGCGTCGCCTCCTAATCATTCACATAGAGCATGACTTCCCCGATTCTCGTAAACATCTCCCTCTCCCCTTCTGATGGTGATTTGTTGTACCCCATACTGCTTTTCCACCGCTTCCCATCACTCACATATTACCCATGATGCCCTCTCTTGACTTCCCTGCCTGAATGAAATTATCAGGCAAGTTAGAAATTTCATCCGATATGCTATATAATTTTAACCATCCTAAAAATCGGAGCTGATGGCCTGTGGGTTGGTATATATTCTATATGGAGGATAGACGATGACTACACTATTGATTAAAAATGCAAACATCATCGATATGATATTCGACACGCCCTATTTCGGGGATATCCTGATTGAAGACGGAAAGATCGTGCACATCGATGAGGAAATCGCCGCGGGCGAAGAGGACGTGCTAGATGCGGAAGGCCGCTTCGTCCTGCCCGGCTTCATCGATACGCACAGCCACCTGCTGCTCTACGGACTGTACAAGTCGCTTGTCGACCTGACGCCGGAAGCGGTGAAGAATGTCGCAGACATACAGGATGCGCTCAAAGCCCGTGCGGCGGATACGCCGGCCGGAGAATGGATCGTCGGCCATGGCTACAGTGAAACAGAACTCGAAGAGGACCGCCATATTACGATCGAAGAGCTCGATGTCGTTTCCACAGATCACCCGATCTATATCCGGCACAGTTCCGCCCATATGGGTGTCGCGAACTCCAGAGCCCTCGAAATCGCCGGCATCACCGAGAATACACCGGATCCCGATAGCGGATATTTCGCCCGGACGGATGGAAAGCTGAACGGCCTCCTGTTCGAGCTGCCTGCAGTGGAGGTGCTTCTCCCCCACCTGCCGAAACCGACCAAGGAAGAGATGATCCAGGCACTAGAGGCGGCGGAATCGGACTATATCGAGCGGGGCATCACGACCGCAACCGAAGCATGCGTCGGCCTCGCCCATGGGGCGGACGATTATGATGCCTTCACCGCCTACATCCAGCAGGACAACGATCTGAAGCTCAGGCTGATGATCGATTACCATCTGCTGATGGAAACAGAGGCGCTCATGGGCCTTTCATTTTCACAATTGAAGGAAAAGATAGAGGCACTATCCGATGGACAGTGCACGCTCGACAGCGCGAAATTCTTCCAGGACGGCTCCATCCAGATCAACACCGCAGCACTGACCCGCGACTACCATAATGTGGATGACAGGAGCCACATCATCATCCCGCAGGAGAAGCTCGAAGGACTGTATATGGATTTCGCCGGACGCGGTTATCCGCTCACGACGCACGGCAATGGCGATGCGGCGATCAAATCGATCATCGAAGCCTACAGCAAAGTCGATGCCTTGCCGGATTACGATGAAGTGAAGCGTATAGAACACATCCAGACTGGGGAATATGCGGATATAGAGGCGATGAAGGCCCATCATATCGACGGCTCGTTCTTCACGAACCACATCTACTACTTTGGGGACAAGCACTACGAGAAGTTCCTGGGACCGGAGCGCGCGGAAAAGATGGATCCGGCACGGTGGGCGGAAGACCTCGGCGTACTCTATACACTCCACTCCGACTGCCCGGTGACGCCGATATCACCGCTCGATACCATCCGTATCGCGTGTGATCGTAAGACGAAGAGCGGACGGGTGCTCGGCGAGGAGATGAAGCTGACACGCTTCGAGGCATTGAAGGCGATGACGGTGAATGGGGCGAAGCTCAACCGTACGGAGGATCAGAACGGTACCGTCGATATCGGCAAGGATGCCGACCTCATCATACTCGATGAAAACCCGTTGGATGAGGATATCGTTCTGAGTGATGCGCTCATCCATTACACATTCATCAACGGCCGGATGGTCTACAGGAAATCATAGGGACAAGAGATGAAGCAAGGGGGATTTATACATGAACACATTGATTTCACCTGATGAGACATGGCTCTTGTGGGCCTTCCTCGTCGGCTGGGCGGCAGTATCGATCTATCTGGAACAGCGCTTCGAATGGGCATCGAAACTCTCAGGGGCCATCATTGCCCTGCTCGGGGCGATGATCCTGGCGAACACCGGGGTCATCCCCATCGAGTCGCCGGTCTATGATGCGGTATGGAGCTATGTCGTACCACTCTCCATCCCGCTGCTCCTATTCCAGTCGAATATACTTAAGATATGGCATGAAAGCGGCCGGCTGCTGATCATCTTCCTGATCAGCGCAATCGGCACCGTCGCCGGCGCCATCGTTTCATTTACATTATTGAAGGACCTGATACCAGGGCTGCCGCATATCGCAGCGATGATCTCCGGATCATATACGGGCGGGAGCGTGAACTTCGCCGCCTTGGCGACACGGTTCGATGTACCTGGTGAGACGGTATCCTCTGCAGTCGTTGCGGACAACCTGCTGATGGCCGTCTACTTCCTCGTACTCATCGCCCTGCCGGCATTCGGATTCTTCAGGAATAAATTCGGGACACCGCACATCGATGAAGTCGAATCCCGGGATGAAGTGAATAAGACCGCGGCCGCCTCCTATTGGAAACGCAAGGAGATAGCATTGAATGATATCGCACTCGCGGTCGGTACTTCATTCGTCATCGTCGCGGTATCCTTCAAGCTCGCCGAGATCTTCAGCAATCTGATTCCGGAAGATGCGAACATCTTCCTCACGATACTCAGGGCGATCATCGGTGACAACTACCTGATGCTGACGACGTTGACTTTGGTGCTTGTAACATTGGTACCGAAGTATTTTGAACGCATTAACGGCGCCCAGGAAATCGGCACATTCCTGATCTACATCTTCTTCGTCGTCATCGGGGTGCCCGCTTCAATTCCGTTGATCATCCAGAATGCGCCGCTCATCCTGCTGTTTGCGGCCATCATCGTATTCATCAACATGCTCGTGTCGTTCTCGCTTGGGAAACTGTTCAAGTTCGACCTTGAAGAGATCATCCTCTCCAGCAACGCCAATATCGGCGGGCCGACGACGGCCGCCGCCATGGCCATCTCCCGGGGGTGGACGAAACTCGTCGGGCCGATCCTGATCGTCGGGACACTCGGCTATATCATCGGCAACTATATCGGGACCGCCCTCGGATTCTGGTTCAGCAGCATGATGTAGGAAGTAGATGGGGTGGTTGGATGATTTAATTGTCATTCGTGGTTTCCACCAGTGACAATTGACCGGATAAACCGGATAAAACAGAAAGAAGGTGGGGATATCCCCACCTTCTCTTTATTTCCCCCAGACTTCTGCTGCAACTTCGCGCACGAGGCACAATTTATTCCACTGCTCTTCTTCAGTCAGTATGTTGCCCTCTTCGGTAGAGGCGAATCCGCATTGTGGACTGACGCACAGACGTTCGAGCGGCACATATTTGGAAGCCTCTTCTATGCGCGCCTTGATCTCCTCCTTGTCCTCAAGTGTCCCCACTTTGGAGGAGAAGAGGCCGAGGACGACGAGCTTGTCGTCGCTGACATTGACAAGTGACTCGAAACCGCCGGAACGTTCGGTATCGAATTCGAGGTAATAGGCGTCGACCTTCTCATCGCCAAAAAGGATTTCAGCTACGGTGTCGTATGCACCGGAGGAAGCCCAAGTCGAATGGTAGTTGCCACGGCATACATGCGTTGTGATGGCGAGGTCTTCGGGGTGGCCTTCAATCGCCCCGTTGTTGAGGGAAACGTAAAGCCTGCTCAGACTTTCCACCGTTTCATTGGTGTTTTTGCTCGCCCAGTCCCAGTACCCTTCATCCACCAGCATGCCCCACGTGCAGTCATCAAGCTGGACGCTGCGGCAGCCGGCTTCATACAGTTCGCTGATGACCGTCTGATAGGCTGATGCTATGTCGGCAATGAGCGCTTCCGTATCCGGATAGACTTTTTGTGTCGCTTCAATATTTTCAGGACGCTGCAGTTCGGCGAAGAACTGTGCCGGTGCCGGGAGCGTCTGTCTTGCGATCACTTCTTCATCGGCAAACTGCTGGATGAACTTGAAATGTTCGACGAATGGGTGACCCTCGCCGCTGATCTTTCCTGTCAGTCTTGCGGACTCTGCACGTGTCTCTTCGTGTTCAAACTTATACCCATTATCAACATCCACCTTCTCCACACCGTTCAGTCCCCACATGAAGTCGAGGTGCCACCAGGAGCGGCGGAATTCTCCATCAGTAATGGCCTTGAGGCCGATTTCCTTCTGCTTTTTCACAAGGTCACGGATGGCTTCGTCTTCAATCAGCGTCAGTTCTTCTTGTGTCAGCCTGTCCTCCTGATATGCTTTCCGTGCCACTTTCAATGTTTTCGGTCTCAGGAAACTGCCTACATTATCAAACCTGAAAGGTGTTTCTTTTCGCACTCCCACTTTATTGATTACTGTCATCGTCAACCACTCCCTCTATGTATTTGTTGATTTAATCTTAGCATGGGAAGTCGGATATGGTATAACTGATAATATTCATGGTTGGCCATAGCCTATAGCTATAGCAGAGTGAGGGTAAAGCATAAAAAAGTGGTGGGAGGCTGCTTGAGCCTTCCACCACTCTCCATGTTTATTATCGTTCTAGAACATTTCTGATACGACCTTCTGCTCGAGGAAGTTCAGAAGGTAGTCCGGGCTGCCGGTCTTCTGGTCTGTACCGGACATCTTGAAGCCGCCGAATGGGTGGTAACCCACTACAGCTGCCGTACATCCGCGGTTCAGGTAAAGGTTGCCGACATTGAACTTGCGGCACGCGATATGCCAGTGTTCACGTGTGTTCGTAATGACGGCACCCGTCAGTCCATACTCGGTGTTGTTGGCGATCTTCAGCATCTCATCGAAGTCTTCTGCCTTCGCAAATGCCACGACCGGTCCGAAGATTTCTTCCTGCATGATGCGGGCTTTCGGATCCAAGTCTGCAAAGATCGTCGGCTGGATAAAGTAGCCTTTGGAGTCGTCCACTTCTCCTCCAATTTTCAATACGCCCTCTTCTTTTCCGATTTCGATATATTCACTGATCGTATCGAACTGCTTCTTGCTGATTACCGGCCCCATGTAGGTTTCGTCCACCGGGTTGCCGACTGTCAGTTCCTCAGTCAGTTCAATAGATTTCTTGAGCACTTCATCGTAGACATCCTTGTGGATGACCGCACGGGATCCCGCAGAACATTTCTGGCCGGAGAATCCGAATGCGGAATTGACGATCGCATCTGCCGCAAGGTCCAGATCCGCATCCTTATCGACGATGATCGTATCCTTACCGCCCATTTCCGTGATGACGCGTTTCAGGAAATCCTGCCCTTCCTGTACTACAGCTGCGCGCTCGTTGATGCGGAGGCCGGTCGCTTTGGAGCCCGTGAACGTAATGAAGTGTGTCTTATGGTGGTCGACCATGTAGTCGCCGATGACACTCGCATCACCTGGAACGAAGTTGACGACGCCTTTTGGCAGTCCCGCTTCTTCAAGCACTTCCATCAACTTGTAAGCAATCAATGGCGTATCTCTCGCCGGCTTCAACAGAACAGTGTTCCCGGCAATGACCGGTGCCACGGTTGTGCCCGTCATGATTGCGAATGGGAAGTTCCATGGTGTGATCGTCACACCCGGCCCCATCGGCTGGTAGAAGTATCTGTTGTGCTCCCCTTCACGGTCTAGGGTCGGTTTGCCGTCTGCAAGTTCCATCATGGAGCGTGCATAGTATTCGATGAAGTCGATGCCTTCATTTGTATCCCCATCAGCCTCATTCCATGGTTTCCCCGCTTCATGCACCATCAGTGCGGAGAATTCATGCTTACGGCGTCTGATGATTGCCGCTACTCTGATGAATAGTTCAGCACGCTCTTTCGGATCCCATTCGCTCCAACTCTCGAATGCCTCTTCCGCAGCTTCCATCGCCTGGTCGATATGCTCGACTGTCGCCTTCGATACATGACCGATGACCTGCTCCTTATCGGAAGGGTTGTAGGATGTGATCTTATCCTCCGTCTCTATATGCTCACCGCCGACGATGATTGGACGTTCGACGCCAAAATCATTCTTCGCCTGTTCCAGGGCTTCCCGGAAGGCCTTCTTGTTCTCTTCTTTTGTGAAATCTGTCGCTGGTTCTGCGTGATACGGTACTACCATTGAATACTTCCTCCTTCATTTCGCTTAATTGGATACTGTGATGAATGCACCATAAAAAAGCGCTTTCATTTACAGCGCCTGGAGTACAATCATCGAATGTCTCCTTATAACATATTTTATCTTATTCTCAGGACGATTTAAAGCCTGACAGTCTATGATTTTCCCCGAATGCCCCTCTCCGAAACTTTCAAGCTATAAACTTCTACAAAAGCAGTCCATAAAATTGATTGCGCCCTTTATAAAGGAGGGCATTTGAGGGTTCTCCAGACCTTATACAAGTCATTGGCTTGATGCAAGCAACTTGGAATAAATACTATCCACTTCTGCAAAAACTGGGAAAAGGGAGCAATGCCATGATGGTATGCTCCCTTCTCACTACGTCACCTGTTCGGGCCGAAAACGCGCGGTTCACTGCTGCCCTCACTGCCCTGCAGACGCTTGTTGAGCGTCTTTTTCCAGTTGTCGGCGAGATATTCACATGCGCATAAGCTCTCCGCAAGACCGATGTTGCTGGTCTGATTGTACATCACTTCATTGCATGCCTCGATCGTCCACCCCGGGCACGGGTGTTCCATCCTTTCGAATGTATCCCCCGCCTCGACACGACCCTCCTTGAGCACCCTGAAGTACCACCCTGTACGTCCTGTCTTCTGGATTCTGAGGGCAAGATCGATGACCTTGTGGCGCCGGGCAGGCTTCCAGCATGGCCGTCTCGGCTGCGAAACCTGAACGATTGCTTCTCCAACCTTGAATGTATCGCCAATGCACACATTCGATTCATCCATGCCTGAAACCGCAAAGTTTTCCCCATTACCGCCAACGGGGATATCTGCATTAAGTTCGCGTTTCCATTCTTCATAATGTCTGACCGGGTAGACGAAGACCGCCTTTTCGGGGCCCCCATGATTCTTCTTGTCAGCGACCTCATCCCCTTCAAAGCCCGTTTTGGTTAGATATACCGGGCCTTCCGTGGGTTCCTTGAATATGCCGCTCTCCCATTCCTGATCCATCTTGTTCTCCGCATCGCTGTGGCCCGCCTTTTTGACTTTCCCAGTGAACAGCCTGTGAATTTTCCGATGTTCCATCTGACTCCCCCTCTGATAAATGAAATTATATATCCATCCCATTCGCGTTGAACTCCGTCAGCGGATGGGATTTGGCAAACAGCTTCTCGATCTGATGGTTGATGGCCGTGATGGGATAACGCTCCCGATAGTTTGTGGCCCTCACCTTCTCATATGTTGCTGCATAATCAGGGTGCTTCGGATTCTCAAGAATCTCAAGTATCCCGGGCAGCCGTGCGGCACCCCCGATATTTTCGATCGGCGCCGGGCCTTCATAATTCCGTATCATTGGAATGGCCCGGTGGATGTTCGCCGTATCCTGTAGATCAACCGCCACACGATAGGAGTCCCCGTATACATATTCAAGCGGGTTGAACTGGTCGAATACCGCATCGATCTGAGTGAAACTTGCCGCCATCTGCCTGCCTTCCTGCTCCGCTTCCTTCAGCTGGTGCATCGTTTCGAATATCGTGATGTCCCCTGTCCTGAACGCGGTATCATGCTTGCGCTGCCAGCCCATCGCCTTCTGGATGACGAGATGCAGTTCGAAAAAATTGATGCCGGCCGGCACGGTGAGCTCCCTTCTGATCCTAAAATCGATATCTTTGATGGTGAGGTCTATGACATAGGCATTGTAGTCCCCACCCCGCTTCTTTCGTCCGGCAGGCTGCGGGCTGCGCCTGTGTTTTTCTTCAACCGTCCTGAAATTGACCTCTGCAAGCGCCTGGCGCACCGCCTCATGCATGACATAGTAGTCGGCATGGACTTTGACGAGCAGTCCGACCTCCTTTGCCGCCTCCCACCTCGAGTTTGCTTCATAGACATTGAAGCCTTTTTCGACATTCTCCCTGATGAGCGTGTATTCTTCAAAGCCGAGATGAAGCAGGATGCCTTCGAGATATTTCGGGTGGGTGACGACTGAAGTGATGTGCCTCAGATAGTCCTCCTTCTGATGGCCATCCGGCTCGACATTGAGCCGCTTCAAGGTCGCGCGCAGCGTACGCCATGTCAGATTGTCGTACAGCCAGTAGATCGGACCCTTATAGATGCGGTCGAGCTGGCGCACCTCCTCGAGATCCAAAGGTTCATCCTTATGGATGTACATCGGATGCCCTGGAAGGATGCCGCTCTCCTTCAATATGGCATGCAGGTTCTGGATGATGTCATGATGGATGACGCCTGCCCCGTCACCCGCCTCAAGTATGTACTGATGGTCGATCAGGACGGGATAGCTGGAGACATCATACGCCACATGGTGCAGATGATCATCACTCCCGATATCCACCAGATGGCTGATGAGTTCAACCTCGGTCATCGTCAGTAGACCCGCTACAGGCGAGCGGACGTCCAGGCCGCCCACTTCCGCTTCCTTATAGTCTACAAGCGCTTCGATCGACTCGAAGGAGCGGTCATTGATCAGATTGGCACGTACGAGTTCATTCTCCTGCAGGAAATGCATGAAAAACTGGTGCAGATTCATTGTACCGCCCTCCTCATCTGATTTCGTCCATCCGGTTGTAGAATGGTTCCAGCGCGCGCCCAAGCTCGATATAAACGCTCATGATCTCCTGGTACTTCATATATACCGCTTCTTCAGGAACATATGCATCACTTTCCCCGACAAACTGTGCGGCTTCGTCCAGATCCTTCATTTTACCAATGGCATACAGGCCAAGCAGACAGGCACCGAATGCACTGGCTTCATATGATTTCGGCACCGTCAGCTGTTCACCGAACACGTCGGCCATAAGCTGTTTCCACATTTCACTTCTGGCGAAACCGCCGCTCGCCTTGATGCTGCCTACACTGTCCATCTGCTCGCGGAGGGCCAGGTATACACTGTAGAGGTTGTAGACCACACCCTCCATCGCAGCACGGATCATGTGCTTCCGTTCATGCGACAAGGTAAGGCCGTAGAAGGATCCGACCGCCTTTGCATTCCAGAGCGGTGCACGTTCCCCTGCAAGGTAGGGGTGGAAGATGAGCCCGTTGCTTCCCGGCCTGACTTCCTTTGCCGCCTGTGTCATCACTTCGTATGGGTCCTTGCCGGAGGATGCCGCTTCACCGACTTCCTCCGTGCACAGCTCGTCGCGGATCCACCTCAGGACGACGCCGCCGTTGTTCACGGGCCCGCCGATGACATAGTGATCGTCCGTCAGGTGGTAGCAGAATGTACGCATCTTCACATCCGTCCTCGGGGCATCGATGACCGTACGGATGGCCCCGCTCGTACCGATGGTGATCGCAATATCCCCCTTCTGGATGGCATTGACGCCGAGGTTCGCAAGCACCCCGTCACTTGCACCGGTGATGATCTTCGTCTTTTCAGCGATGCCGAGCTTTTCATGCATCCTGTTCAGGGATGGATACACCTTCGTCGTCCCGACGATATCCGGCAGCTGCGCCGTGTTCAGCCCGAGGATTTCAAGCACTTCCGTGTCCCACTGGGAAGTCTCCAGATTCATCATGCCCATGCTGCTCGCGATGGACTTGTCGACTTCATAGACACCGGTCAGATGATGCAGCACATATTCCTTGATGCCGACCACCTTGCCGATCTGGCTGTACAGCTCAGGATGTGCATCCTTGAAATAAAGCAGCTTGATGAACGGGCTCATCGGATGGATCGGCGTGCCGGTCCGCCTGTAGATTCCGACGCCGCGCTCCGTCCCCCATTCCTCTGCCACCTCCTCACTGCGCCTATCGGCCCAGGTGATGCATTCGGTCAGCCGGCTCCCCGACTTGTCGAGTAGGATCAGGCTGTGCATCGCAGATGAACAGGAGATGAATTCGATGCTGCTGCCGCAACGGTTGCGTTTGACGAGCAGTCTAATCGCCTCCATCGACTTCTCCAGGATCTCATCCGGATCCTGTTCTGCAATATGGACATCCGGCGTGTGAAGCGGGTAATGCTGCGTTTCCTTGTCTATGTATTCGCCGGTCGTATTGAACAGCACCGCCTTGACTGCAGTCGTGCCGAGATCCAGACCCATCATATACTTCTTCATGGCGATTCCCCCTTTTTATTTCCTGTTCCTTCTATTATATGGCTTTTTGGCTGTGTATACAAAAACCCCATGCGCGGCATGGGGTCGTAACTTCATTCTATATGAAAATGCTGATGACACGACTGATCAGGTCTCTCATAAACCGGAAGAAGCAGACCATCTTTTCTTTACTCTACTTCACCTTTCATCTTATGAACCCGCTCACCGATTTCTTCTAGCAGCGCGTCATCAACTGGACGGTTTGGCGGGATGATGGCGGAACTTACCCCGACCGCCTGAGCTCCTGAATTCAAGTAAGCCCGGATATTGTCAGGATTCACACCTCCTGTAGGGAGCAGCACCAGATCATCCATCGGTCCAAGCACATCCTTGATATAGGTTGCACCCAGCTGCCCAGCTGGGAAAACCTTGATCATCTTCGCTCCAGCCAGATAGGCCTCGTAGATTTCCGTCGGCGTATAGCACCCTGGAATGTATAGGATGCCGCGTGATTTTGCATATTGAAGCACCCGTTCACCGTATGCCGGGGAGAGCAGGAATTGGACGCCAATCGCCACACATTCCTTCGCAGCCTCCACAGTCAGCACCGTTCCGGCACCAAGAATGATTTCATCGCCGAACTTTTCCTTGAGCACTTTCAGCGTCTTCAATGAGTTTGGGGAATTGAGCGCCACTTCAATGACCCTGAAATCATTCTTTACGAGGGTATCGACAATTTTCACCGCATCTTCCGTATCATAACCGCGCAGTATGCCTATCATTTTATGCTCCTTGATTCTGCCAAGTACTGTCATTGATATCCCACCTATCCTTTCTTAACTGAATGAAATTCATAAGCCGATATGTGCAGAGGGTGAGCCTCCCGAAATTATTACATATACACTTAGTGTAAATGTATTATGTGCCTTTACCCTCTGTCAATAAAAGTGAAAGGACTTCCAATTTAATGTCGATATCAAAAAAGCACCTACTTCGTTGCTTTATATTCATCTTACTGCCTGTGTGGCATCGCTGCTTTCAACTTGAGCTATACTCTCTTTTGCTGAAGCAGTCCCGAAAGCGAAGCTGCCCACGATATAGATGAACAGGTTGATGATGAGTCCCCATACGCCGCTGAAGATGCCGAGTGGCGTCAGGCCGGCAAATGTGAATACCGCCGCAACCAGTGCACCGGTGAGCATGCCGGCAAACACGGATTTCGCATGACTCCGCTCCCAGTAGAGGCCAAGTATGATGGCCGGTGCCACCTGGACAAGGATTTCAAGCTTGAGAACGAAGACCTGATACAGTGTGCCGGGCGGGTTCCATGCGACCATCAGCAGGAATGCCACCGCGATGACACCGACGATCTTCCCGACCATTATCTTCTTGTTGTCGGAAGCCTCCTGATTGATGTACCGTCCGTATATATCCTTCGATACGATGGATGAGAATGTAAGCAGCACAGAGTCTGCAGTAGAGACGATGGCTGCAATGATACCGCCGAACAGCAGTACCATCGCGATATAGAAGATGATGTTCTCATTGGCGATGGCGCTGGCCATCATGCCGACGATCTGTTCAGATTCCTCCACACTGAGGTCCGGGAAGGCGGTATAGGCGAGTATACCGATGACGAACACGACACCTGCCGTCAAAAACGGCATCCATGCCATCTGGGTAAGCGACCGTTTGAGCGACCGTTCACTCTTGGCGGAGAAGATCCGCTGAATGGCATTCGGATAGACCGCCGCCCCGATACCGACTAATATGAGGAAGTTGGTCCACCGGACCAGTCCGCCTCCCTCCGGTACACCAAGGTTTTCAGGGGAGTATGTCCGGATGTAGTCTCCAGCTGCCGGCAGGCCACCGAAGTAGACGATTGTGCCGATCAACAGCATGAATACGCCGACGAGCAGCGCGATGCCCTGCATCGTATCCGTATAGGCGACCGAACGCATGCCGCCGAGCCAGCCATATACCACCATGATGACGATGAAGAATATGACGCCCGCCTGGTATGGCACCGTACCACCCGTCAGCCCTGCAACACCTTGACCGATTGCAATCAGCTGCTCGAGCAGGAAGTTTCCCAGAGCATACAGCATGATGATTGCTGCGAGTATGGAGACGGCCTTCGATTCGAACTTCATCTCCAGCCAATCCACCGGTGTCACGATATTATGCTTCTTGCTCAGTTTGTACATCCTCGGTGCAAACAGCAGGTAGACGAGGATGATCATGATGAAGAACGGTATGCTCACGAGGTTCGCATACCCGACGCGGTACGCCTCAGCCGAATAGCCGATGACCGTATTGCCGCTGTATTGGGTGGCGAAGAAGGTGAAGAACAGGACCATCGTCCCGAGCCCCCTGCCTCGAGGTAATATTCTTCCAGACTGCTATGTACGTTCTTGTTTCTCATATATGTCCCGACGCCGATCAGCAGCATGATGATGCCATAGAACAGCATGATCAGAATGCCGGACGTCCCTGAAAACGCCAGTTCCATCTACTTCTCCTCCTTTCCTGATTCTTCTTCGTCCTCAATCTCCCAGTGGTACCGGATGACATATGTGATGTAGAGCGACAGCACGACCGTCACTCCCATGATCACCAATGCCCAGAGCGGTACGCCATAGACCAGCACCGGATCTCCGGATGGGAAATACCATGGATTCAACAGGATGAAAATGATGAGGAAGCCGATCCATATCCTGTAGTTCGTGATCGGTTCCCGTGTCTTCTGCTTCATTCAATCACCTTCCTTATGATTGGTTCCAGGCCCGCTCCAGAGCGGATGCCAAGATATAATTACCGATACATTAACACTTCCACACAAAATATTCTACATTTTCTGAATTTTTATTTTATGAAACCGTTTACATTGATGAATAATAAAAACCCGGCATCTCAGCCGGGTCGATCATCGATATGAGTCTATAGGATTTCAGCAACCGGGGTGTCCCCGCTGATGAGATAATAGAGCTTGTTCTCAGGTTTCGCATTGATGATTTCAACGAGTACGCTTGCGACATCTGCACGCGGCACTTCCCCGTAGCGTGTCTCCCCTTCATATTCATAGAAGTCCACCGAGCCTTTGCCGTCATCATTCGTCAGAAGTCCCGGACGGAGGATGGTATATGGGACGCCGGATGCTTTGAGGTGCTCATCCGCACGGAATTTGGCATGCATGTATGGGCGCATTTTATCGTCCGCCTGCCTTGGGTTTTCAACACCCATGCCGCTGACCATCACAAAGTGCTTCACACCATGCGCCTTGGCAAGGTCGATCGATTCCATCGCGCCTTCCTGGTCGATCAGGATCGTCTTGTCGGCACCCGTCTTCGCACCGGAACCAGCCGTGAACAGCACGAGGTCGATGTCTTCAAAAGCGTGAGAAAAATCCTTCTCCAAGTCGCCGATGACGGTCTTTATTCCCTGTTCGTGTAATGCTTCCGCCTGTGCTTCCTTACGCACCATAGCGACTGGGTCATGCTCGCTCTCCTTCAGCTTTTCGACAACCATTCTGCCGATCTGGCCGTTTGCGCCAATCACCAATATTCTCATTACATATTCGCCTCCTCAAATGTCTATGATTCCATGTTGCGCTTCATTCGGAAACAAATCAAATGGAATGCTTTCTACTCCGCTTCCATATATGTGGTGAGCCTGCCCAGCTGCTCGATTTCGACGGTGACCTCATCACCATCCTGGAGCCATGGACGATGACCTTCTTCATGACCCATGGCGACGCCTTCCGGTGTTCCCGTGAGAATGACGTCTCCCGGCTTCAGCGTCATATAGTGTGAAATATAGCTGACCAGCTTCTCGCACTTGAAGATCATGTCATTCGTATTGGAATCCTGCCGTACTTCTCCATTGACGCTGCAGCTGATGCGCAGCTTGTTCGGGTCTTCGATTTCATCCTGGGTGACCAGGTATGGACCCAATGGACAGAAGCCATCCAGATTCTTGCCGAGCAGCCACTGGCCGCTTCTGAATTGAAATGACCGTTCAGACAGGTCATTCGCGGCACTGTAGCCGAAAATATAGTCTTCGGCATCCTCCTCTCTGATGTCTTTGGCCTCCCTGCTGATGATGATGGCGAGCTCCGCCTCATAGTCCACCTGGGAGGCTTCTGCCGGAATTCCGACCGTCTCCCCATTTCCGGACAGGCTGTTCCTGTACTTGCTGAAGAGGATTGGATAGTCGGGCACCGGCATATTCGACTCTTCTGCATGTTTCCTATAGTTCAGGCCCACACAGATGATCTTTTCAGAACAGTCTATTGCGGGACCCAGATCCACTTTGCGGGGGTCCAGAAAGGATTCGCATCCCTCTTCGAGTGCAAACTGCAGAAACTCTTCCAAACCTTTATAGCGTACAATGGCCTCGATCAATGTCGGATAGGACCCCGAGATGTCCAGGACACCTTTTTTCGTCAGTACCCCTGGTTTGAGTTTTCCATCACTATAAAAAGTCAAAAGCTTCATCCCAATTACCCCCATCAGTATATAATGTACCCAAGATTATATCACAATTTTCAAATAATTGATAAACTGATTGGCTTGCTGGGGCAGAATAGGGCATTAACATAGATGGGAGCCAGCATATTTCGATGCTGGCTCCTATACCAAATAGTGAGTATCAGCCTATGGATCCTACTTCATAATTACCAGAAGGCTCCTTTTCGTCTTCTATTCAAAGCTCAATGAAATGTACTTCGTTTCCAGGTAATCTTCTATACCATAATAGCCGCCTTCTCTTCCAAGGCCACTTTCCTTGAAGCCGCCGAATGGTGCCTGTGGTGTCGACGGTCCGCCGTCATTCAGTCCAATGATGCCATATTCCAACGCTTCACTGATCCTGATTGCTTCACCGATCTTTTCTGTGAAGACATAGGCCGCCAATCCATATGGAGAATTATTGGCACGCTCTATCACTTCTTCCTCATCGTGGAACACGGTGACCGGCAGCAATGGCCCGAATGTTTCTTCATGCATGCAGAGCATCTCATCAGAAACGCCGGTAACGACAGTCGGCTGATAGAACAGCCCTTCGCCCCGATCGCCTCCGCATACCAGCGTACCTCCTCTGTCCACCGCATCCTTCACTTGATTGTCTACTGTCTCCACTGCAGAATCATCAATCAGCGGGCCGATATCGGTATCTGATTCAAGACCATTGCCCATATTCAAACCAGAGACTGTCTCCCTGAGCTTGTCGTTGAATGCTTCCTCTATAGAAGTATGTACATATACCCGATTGGTACAGACACATGTCTGACCAGCATTGCGGAATTTAGACATGACCACCCCATTTACCGCTTTATCCAAATCAGCATCTTTTGTGATGATGAAAGGTGCATGCCCTCCAAGTTCTAGAGATATCTTCTTCATGGTATCCGCCGAATCCTTCATCAGCTGCTTGCCGACTCCTGTAGATCCTGTGAAGGTGAGCTTTCTGACCCTGCTGTCCTGGGTCCACACCTCCCCAATCTGACGGGAGCTCCCGGTGATGACGTTGATCACACCTTTTGGCACACCGGCAGCTTCTGCCAATTCGACCAGTTTGAAGGCAGTCAACGGAGTCTGGGAGGCTGGCTTTACAACCACGGTACATCCCGCAGCCATCGCCGGTCCCACCTTGCGCGTAATCATGGCAGCCGGAAAATTCCAAGGGGTGATTGCCGCAACGACACCAACCGGCTGTTTTGTCACGAATAAACGCTTGTGCCTATGGGAGGCCGGTAGGATGTCCCCATAGATCCTTTTGCCTTCCTCTGCATACCAGGAGATATAACCATTGGCATAATCCACTTCACCGATTGCTTCCTTCAACGGTTTTCCCTGCTCTTCGGTCATGATCCTGCCAATTTCTTCCCTATGTTCATGAATCAGCTGATGCCATCTGAAAAGGTAGGCACTGCGTTCCTCAGCTGTGAGCGCCCGCCATTCCTTCAATGCTGCAGCTGCTGCATCCACAGCAGCTCTGGCCTCATCACTCCCTCCCTTGGGGACGGAAGCGATCGTTTCGCCCGTGGCCGGATTGGTGACATCCATCTGTTCAAGTTCTTTCCCAGTCCACTCGCCATTGATATACATTTCAACATTTGCCATTAACATGCCTCCACTACCTGCTGTTATTTTTTATATCTTCCGTGAATATTATTCTTCTTGTACGTTGGGTTCGTAAATTCATACAACTCCATTGAGAGGGCAAGATACCTTTTTTGATATATTGGTTCAAAGTAGTCTGTAATGGTACTGAAAAGGTCGTCGCACAGCTCTTTCTTGACCGCTTCAGAGCGTCCACCGCCAAGCTTTAATGTAATGTGCACAAACGCATTATCCTCAGCACCATCTGCAACACGGTAATCTGCAATTTCGATCGCCCTTGTACGCAAGCCCCCGATTGGAATGACATCCGAATGGGAGAGCAGGGAGGCATTTGCCTGTTCGAGGAGCGCGTCCACTTCGAACGCGCCCTTCAGGTTGGATGTGTATTCTATATAGAGATGTGGCATCTACAGTTCCTCCTTGAATTATGTTGGATGATCTACTGCTTGATATCCGCTTCTTCACCTACGATGGTATTGACGAGACGGCCGACGCCCTCAACCTCAGTGATCACTTCATCCCCGACTTTAGTATCAACAGACCCTTTAGGTGTACCGGTAAGAATGATGTCACCTTTGTTCAAGGTCATGAAGCTGCTCAGATATTCTATGAGGTCAGGGACTGAAAAAATCATATCTGAAGTAGTGCCCTCCTGTACGACCTCTCCGTTCACCAAGGTACGCAGCTTGAGGTTCATCGGATCCTCCACATCCTCCTTATCTACAAACCATGGGCCGATTGGTGTGCACGTATCACGGTTTTTAACTCTAAGATTGGGACGATAATAGTTTTCAAGATAGTCCCTCAGGGCATAATCATTGGCTACTGTATAGCCGCCTACGTAATCATAGGCATCTTCCTTGGAGATGTTCTTCCCGGCTTTTCCAATCACTACAGCAAGCTCACATTCATAGTGCATGAATGTCACATCTGAAGGACGGTATGTCTTCCCACGGTGGCCTATGAAAGTGTTCGGCCCCTTCAGGAATACGAGCGGTTCCTTGGGCGCTTCCTTAAAGGACAGCTCAGCCGCATGGTCTGCAAAGTTGAGACCAAGGGTGAAGACCGTCTGGGGCTGGACCGGAGGGAGCCAGACCACATCATTCTCCTGGACAACCCTGCCATTTTCGAGCTTTATACCTGCTTCCGTCTCCACACCATTATGAATCAAACCGTCTACTGCGATTCTTGCATGCTTCATTTCCTTTTGCCTCCTGCCACTTGATTCTCATCCAATACTTCGTTCTCCAGAACACCGATGCCTTCCACTTCCACTTTGACCGTATCCCCGGCCTTGAGCAACGGCATGTCTTCAGGTACACCGACCAGCAGAACATCCCCTTCGTAGAGCGTCATGAACTCAGTAACGTCCGCCAGAAGTCCTTCTACTGAACGAATGAGGTTGGATGTGTTATTTTCAGCTTTGAGCTCTCCATTTACATACACGGAAATTTTTAAAGCGTTTGGATCACCGACAGAATCCCTCTCTGTTATCCATGGACCGATCGGACAGAAACCATCCCTTGCCTTTTCCTTGTAGGCAGGCCTGTAGATGCTTTCATGCGGAATGCTGATGTCATTGACGATCGTATACCCCGCTACATGATCGAGGGCATTTGATTTTTCAAGTCTGGTCGCCGTCTTTCCGATGACCACTGCCAGAGCAGCTCCTGCTGAGAGCGTTTCTTCACTTTGCGGCATTGGTACAGCTTCCCCGTCCCCGATATATGTATTGATCGGTTTGATATAGAGTATTGGTGCTTTTGGAGGTGCTTTATAGGGGTCGTCATTCAATTGACCCTCATACTGCGCGTAGGCACCCTTGAAATTGAGGAGTGCGCCATAGACTGTCCCGTTAATCGGGACATCAAAATTGAACTCTGAAATATTATGCTGTTCTGCATCAAGCATCACACTATCTGGTGCTTCAAACAGAGCTTCCTGCATCAACTGTATGCCTTGGTGTTTGAATTTGATGTTTGCCATATTCCTGCATTCTCCTTTAGTCAGTTTGTAAAAAGAGAAAGAGACCAGCATGTACTGGTCCTATCCTTCCCCTTATGGTTGGATTATGAATTTTGTTTTGCCAGCTTACCGTACTCCACCAATGTTTCCTTGATTTCCTCCTGAAGTTCTTCAGAAGGCAGTCCCATAGGCATCCTGAGGACAGGCTCTATCATACCCATCATGCCGAGTGCCGCTTTGACAGGCGCTGGGTTGGTATCTTTGAACAGCACGTCATTCAGGTTCATCAGCTCGAAATGAAGATCCTGCGCCCTTTTGATATCTCCTGCTTCCCATGCATCATGCATTTCAGCCACTTTGGCAGGTTCCACGTTCGCTGTCGCACTGATGGAACCCGCGCCTCCGATTGCCAGCATTGGATAGCAAAGCAGTTCGATTCCTGAATAGAGGAGGAAATCCCTACCGCAATGGAGCATTACACGGTTTACATGTTCAAAGTCCTTGTTGGACTCTTTTGCACCGACGATGTTCGGGCAGTCCTTGACCAGTCTCGCCATCGTCTGTACCGTCATATTCTGTGCAGTACGCCCAGGAATGTTATAAATGATGATCGGAAGATCTACAGAATCCGCCACTGTCTTGAAATGCTGATACAGCGCTTCCTGGTTCGGCTTGTTGTAGTAGGGAACAATCACCATCGCAGCATCTGCACCCATCTCCTCGGCCTTTTTGGTGAGATACATTGTCTCGTCGTGGTTTACAGAACCGGTTCCAGGTGCAAACGGCACACGTCCATCAATGGCCTTCATTGCATTTTCCATCACCTGTACCCGCTCTTCTGTAGTCAAGGAGCTCGGCTCTCCTGATGTGCCTGTTACAGAAATGGCGTGTGTACCATTTTCCAGCTGATATTCGATCAGTTCAGCCTGCTTCTCAAAGTCAATGTCCCCGTTGGCCTTGAAAGGTGTGATGACCGGACAGATCGACCCTCTTAGTCTCTGCTTGATATCTTCATATTGATTACTCATTTATAATGAACCTCCTGATATTATTATTGAATGCCACTTTCATATCCTTTTTGGATCAGATGATTGTATTCGGCTTTCTTTTATCGAGCTTCGGCTGTTCAGTCTCCACTTTTTCTCCTGTATATACATTCAGGAATGTGGAAGCTTCTTCAAACCAGCTGTCCGGTGCTTCATGCCCCCAGAAAGTCTGGCGCTGCGGATCGTCAAGGTCCCATTCCACAGGATCAAAATCGGAATCCCCTGTGTAATAGTCTCCATTGTACAATTCGATGCGGTGGCCGTCCGGGTCCCTCAAGTAGAGGAAGAATGCATTGGAGAGGCCATGTCTGCCCGGCCCTCTCTCGATTGTCGGTGCAAGGCCTTTTGCTGCAAGGTAGTCACAGCCGTCGATCAGACTCATCGGATCCTTCAGCCAGAAGCCGATATGATGCAGTCTCGGTCCGATGCTGTTCATGAACGCTGTATCATGGACGCCGGGCTTGCGGTGAAGCCATGCTGCCCACACTTCGTCGCTGCCTTTTGTCGTCGTATACTCTGAACAAGCAAAACCAAGCTTGTCTATATAGTAGTCATAGGCTTTTTGGACATCCGCCACTGCACAGTTGAAATGATCGATCCTCTGGACTTTTGCTCCCACATGGACATCAAAGCGCTGGAGCATACGCTCCACCTTATCCATTTCACAGTAGTATTCGCAAGGGATTCCTGAAACATCCTGTACACGCAGCGTACGCCCTATTGCAGGCTGCATGCCTTTTTCCATCCAGATCACTTCTGTGCCTTCAGCTTCAAAGAAATCAGCGAGCTTATCCAGGTCCTCTTCTGAATCCACTCTGTAACTGATGACTTCAACTGCCGCTTCAGGCATTTTCCTGAGCCACAGACAATGGTGGTTATGATCTTCTATCGCCCGATAGAAGACATTCTCATCATCGGACTCCGTCTCGATGAGACCCAATGATTCGTAGAACTCCTTGGATTTCTCCAGATCAGTTACATGCAATACAGCCCGGCCAGTACGTTTGATATCAAAATTCATATGTTTTCCCCTCTCATATTTCAAACACTATATTTAAATCCCGAATTGTGGAATGTGGTGATCTCCAATTGCTACATGGATGATTTTCTGTTCTGTATAGAATTCAAAAGCGTAGTATCCGCCTTCACGCCCGATTCCGCTGTTCTTGGAACCGCCAAACGGCGTCCTCAGATCACGGACATTCTGGGCATTCACCCAAAGCATACCGGATTCAACAGCATGAGCGACGCGGTGCCCACGTTTGATATCATTAGTCCATACATATCCGGCCAGACCGTACTCGACATCGTTCGCCTTTTCGATAACTTCTTCTTCATCTTTGAAAGTCATGACGGCAATGACAGGTCCAAATATTTCTTCCTGTACCACCCTCATATCATTTTCGGCATTCAGCAGCATCGTCGGTGCCACATAATTCCCACGGCTCAACTCCTCAGGAATATGCCCGCTCACCACTTCACAGCCTTCTTCTTTCGCTATTTCAATGTAGCTCTTAACATTTTCATAATGCTCGGTCTTGATGAGTGGTCCAACTTGTGTGGATTCATCCAGTGGATCTCCCACCCTGATGTTTTCAACACGCTGCTTCAGCTTTGCAACGAAATCTTCCGCGATATCTTCATGCAGATAAAGTCTGGAGTTCGCTGTGCATCGTTCTCCATTAAAGGAGAAGACGCCCCATGTCGCTGCATCGAGCGCGCGGTCCAAGTCGGCATCCGGGAAGACGATGATTGGGGATTTGCCTCCAAGTTCCATGGAAAAGCGCTTCAGAGTATCTGCTCCGTTTTTCATGATGGTGGAGCCTGTAGTCGTTTCCCCTGTAAAGGAAATGAGTTTTACATCTTTATGTTTGACCAATGCATCTCCTGCTGTTTCACCAAAACCATGTACAATATTGAATACACCGTCCGGCAAGCCAGCCTGGTCGATGATTTCCGCCATGCGGTTCGCAGTCAGCGGAGACCATTCTGCCGGCTTCAATACAACTGTATTGCCGGTAGCAAGAGCAGGGGCGATCTTCCATGTCTCAAGCATGAACGGCGCATTCCAAGGAGTGATGAGTCCGGCTACACCTACAGGCGTGCGCACAGTATAATTGATGAACTCGTCATCAACCTGATAGGTTTCACCATACATCTGGCTTTTTACAGTATCAGCATAGAACCTGAAATTGTTCGCTGAGCGTGAAACCTGCTTCTTCGTCTGGCTTAATGGCAGTCCGGTATCCAGCGCCTCAAGCAGTGCTATCTCTTCTACATGTTCCTCAATCAGATCGCCGATCTTGTAGACATAGTCCAGACGCTCCGACTGTTTCATCTTGCCCCATTCGCCTTTGAATGCTTTATGTGCTGCCTTGACCGCCTTGTCGATATCTGCAGCCTGTCCTGAAGCGATATTGTTCATCGTTTCGTTCGTGAAAGGGCTGATATTTTCAAAGGTGCCATTATCTTCAGCCTCTACAAACTTCCCATCGATGTATAGCTTCACATCCTGAAGCTCCTTGGCGAGTTTAGTATGTTGGTCTGCTACTGATTGCGTCTGTTGATTTGCCACAAAATCATCTCCTAATTTTTATCGATACGTTGTCCCTTAACACTCAGCATCATCGCGCTGCATGCACTTCAAATGTAATTCGCTCTATTCTATACGTGTATGTTCTCCTGATAGCTTCCATATCTTCCGCAGAAAAATGTGAGCGGCTGACCGTCGGAAAGTTTCAGATCAAGAACCTTTCCGATGAATATCGTGTGGTCCCCTACCACTATGGACTGGTCGACGTCACACACTACAGATGCGAGGGATCCCCTTATCGTAGGTACACCTTCGATTTCATCGAAATCAATCGGATCATCCTTCTTTTTCTGACCTGCAAAATGCATAGAGATGTCCTGCTGCTCCTCAGAGAGGAAACTGACTGCAAATTGTCCGGAAGTCTTGATCTTATCCAGGATGTTTGCATTGTTGTCTATTGAAATCGTAATCAGCTTTGGTTCAAGTGAAACGGACATGAATGCATTTGCCGTCATCCCGTAGTTTTCTTTGCCGTCACTCGATGTGATTACAGTCACACCTGTAGCAAACCTGCCCATTGCATTACGGAATTCTCTGCTATCCATATACAATCTCCTCCATTCTTTCCATTGTATTTCTTTGTGTTTCCGGGCTTCTTCTAATAAATGCCATTTCATAGCCATCCTTGCTCTCTTCCAACGGGGTAAGCATCCTGAGTTCTATTGCTCTTCCCTCATGTATCTTCAAACGGCCATGTTTCTTCCCCTGGGATATCGTCACTTCTACATCGTAATCTCCTGACACCGGTAGAGTGGCCTTTGGGTCGGCATGAACCATATAGTGGCATGCCGTTTCCCCTGCATCAACTTCCACACGAACACTGTAGTGCTCTCCGAGACACTCTGGAATAGAGGAAAATTCGCCTGCCTTCACCATATTCCGGATGCGTGTGGAACTGATTTTCTCTTCAGCACACTTTTTCTTCGAAATGACACTGACTCCCCAAGATTCATTGGAGCACTCCTGTTTCAGCAGTTCGGCATCTCCCTGGGCTTTGAATCCGAAAGTGAAGTCAAAACCCACCACAACGTGGCATGCATTGATATCCCTGATATATTTTTGAACAAATTCTGTTGGTCGAAGTGATGCAAAGTTCAAGTCGAACTTTGTAATGAACAGCGTGTCGATGCCCAGCCGCTTCATCTTTGCAACTTTTTGCGGCAAAGTCATAAGGTATCGGAAGCTGCTGTTCTTTCTGACCACTTCGCTGGGATGTGGGCTGAAGGTCATGACAGAAAACTTGCATCCCTTCCTTTCAGCCAGGTTCCGCGCTTCATTCAAGAGTTCCTGATGACCAAGGTGGACACCGTCAAAAAAACCGATGGCCATGACATGCTGCTCTTTCATGGCCGGTATTGCTGAATGGTCAAGATGGATCACTTCCATATTGCCTCACTCCCAGAACAGATTTTGTAAACACTACGAATTCCTCAAGGAATCAAGTATGGAACTAAATTATGCTATATCTGATAATGCTGGACATTCAGATTCAGACACGTTGTGTTGCATTGAAGTTTGGACGTTTTACATCCTGCTGCTTGAGGAATTCATCCACTTCCTTAACCAGGGAATCTTTATCGTACTGGTCGAAGTATGCCATGCCCATCTTGACGGGGTCTCCGAAGAAGTAGTATTCGTAATGCGTCTGTCGTGTACCGAAGGAACTCATCGTCATGTCCCATGCAAGTCTGAAGAGCTGGACACGTTCAAACCCTTCAACATTCTTGCCCTGCATTGCCCGGTTGAGGATCGGACCGATCTCATCATTCGAGAAATCATCATATGTCGGGATGCCCATAAGTCCGGATGCGCCAAGTATCCTCAGAATTTCAGTCATGCGTGGATAGACACGTGGAAACCAGTTTCTAGCTGCGTTCAACGCCTCAAAGTCAGGTGTCATCATGCCCCATTTATCTAGCTTCGCATTATGTTCCGCCCTATAGAGATGGGACTTCATATTTTCAAGCGTCAGCATGATTTCAGTACCTTTGTCTTTGACATGCTGGAAACCGTCGATTCCAATCGAATCCATGAGTTTCAAAGTCACACCGAGAAGGAATTCAAGCTTGGCCACATCTTTCGCAATGACCTGGTGCGACATATGGACTACTGCACTTGTATCGGCAAATGCACGGTTGCAAAGATCGGAATCCTCCAAAATGAAGACACGATCCCAAGGAACCAGCACATTATCGAATGAAACGATTGCATCCCCTTCCTCAAACTGGGATCCTACTGGATGGTCGTAGCTGTTTTTACCGTAGTCGAAGGATTCGCGACTCAAGTACTTGAGACCAGGCGTATTATTCGGGATTGCAAATGCGAGGGAATAAGGATCGTCTTTCGCACCGCTCTTCACGACTGTGGACGGGAAGACGAAGATTTCATCCGTGATGCCTGCCTGTGTAGCCAGGAGACGGATTCCACTTACAACTACACCGTCGTCATTCTTCTCTACTACATGTAGCGCTACGTTCGCATCGTCCTGGTCGGCCTGCATTTTTGAGCGGTTGACCTGAGGATGGATGAGCGTATGCGTCAGACTGATATCATTCTCTCTTGCATACTCAGCGTATCTTCTTGCATTTTCTGCAAATTCAGGATTGCTGCCCTGCCCGTAGAATTCAAATGCCTTGGCCATCGTCATGACTTCGGAGTTCAGGTAGTCAGGTGCACGGCCCATCAGGCCTTTCGTAACCCCTTGCCATTCCATGATGGCTTCTCGTCTCTCAATGAGCTGTTCGACGGTTTCAGGCACCATGAATGTCTTGCCGACCTTGTCGCCTGTAGTTGGTGATGTATAGAGCATCTTCTCGGGCTTTTCATACTGCAGATCATATAGTCTGGCCATTGAATTCACTGCGCCTTTGAATGCTGGATGCGTCGTTACATCCTCTACACGTTCACCGTGTATGTAGACATTGTTATTTGCTTTCCTGAGATTTTCGATATACTGTGCGCCTGTTTTAGCTGGCATGGTATTTCCCCCTTTAATTTATCACCTGAGAGCCACTTAATAGAAAACGCTTACAAACAGATGAATTAAAAAAGCTGAACTCCGGTGTATGTTCGACTTGAATATTCGGAAAATTCAACCTGGCTATAGAATAGCACCTTTGATATTATATTAAAAATATATATAATATATATAAACCATACTTTTAAAGTATATAGGAGAGCGATTGAAGAATGGATATGAGACAGCTTAAATATTTCCACACCATTGCCACCGAAGGACAGATTACGAAAGCTGCAAAAAAACTTCATATCGCCCAACCCCCTTTGAGCCAGAGTCTGAAAAACCTGGAACATAGTATCGGCACTCCACTGTTCGACCGCAATGGAAGACGGATGGAATTGACTGAAGCAGGGAGGACCCTCTACCAAAGATGCGAAACGATCTTCGAGTTTTTCGAGGAGACGCTGTTGGAGGTCCAGGATACTGGAGAAGGGATGCGGGGTAAATTGAGCATTGGATGCGTAAAATCAGCATTCTCACATATCCCCAGAAAGATGAAAAGGTTCGGAGAAAATTACCCGGATATAACGTTTGAACTCAAGGAGGGGGACTCTGCCTCACTGGCCGAAGACCTTAAAAACCGCAGGATAGATTTTGCAGTCATCCGCCTCCCCCTGGAACTTGATGAATTTCATCATAAACGTCTCCCCATGGAAGATTATGTAGCTGTACTTCCAGATGAATGGCTTGTCGAAGGTGATGATAATACGATATGTATGGAGCTCCTATCCGCTTTGCCCTTACTGCTGCTCAGGCGAACCAGTGGCCGCGGACAGTATGAACTGATTCTCGACCAGGTCAAAAATTACAATGCTTCCCCAAAAGTAGTCACCATGTGTCCGGATGTCGACATGATACTGGAACTTGTAAGTGAAGGCGTCGGGGCTGCGATCATCCCGGAACTTGCCTATCAGAAGCACAATCCAGGGAAAGTGAAGATGATGAAGATTAAAGAGGATACACTCCATTCTGAATCCGCCGTAATCTGGTTGAAGGACAGATACTTGTCAAAAAGTGCCCAAAAGTTCATAGAACTCTTTGATGAAGAGGACGAAATGAATTAGATCTATGGTATATTTGATATGAATGAATATGGTCGCATCGACACATGAATTACTGCCGACATCCCGCGGCCAGGGTGAATATCTTCAATTCAGAAATGAGCTGATGCAAGTGAGCAAAATTATAAAAGCCGAATCCCTGCACATACAGGCCTATCACCTGATCAAGGAATCCATCATGAATGGAAAACTGAAGCCTGAAGACAGGATTGTTGAGGCACGGACCGCCAAAGAGCTTGGAGTCAGCCGCGGTACCGTGAGGGAAGCGGTCCGGATGCTGATTCAAGACGGGCTGCTCCTCTATAACGATGGACTGGTAAAGGTCTACAACCCTTCGAGAAAAGATATCGTCGACATATTCGAATGCCGGGAAAGTCTTGAAGTACTGGCCATCCGTCTCGCGTTGAAAAACCTGGATGAGGACACCCTCAGACGGCTTGCACAGAATATCGAGGAAACCAAGAAACTCGATTCCTCCTCCTCCGAACTCGGAACCTACGACCAGGAATTCCATACGATCATCATAGAGAGCTCCAACAACAACCACCTCATTAAACTGCTTGAAGCAATCAAGGTAAAGCTCCACTACATGAGGAACTGCATGGTTGGCGAACCGTTCTACACCTCCTTCATCGAAGAGCACCAGAGAATATACGATGCCTTAGCTGACCGGGATGCAGAGCGCGCTGAAACATTGATGAGCGAACATGTTCAAAAAGCCCTGAAAGGTGTCCTGATGCATATTGAGGCCTGATTCTTCACGGAATCAGGCCTCAATATTTTTATTTGCAGTTGACGGTTAACTGTCGGGTATATATAATTTTATTTGTATTTGGAATATTCACCAAATTTTTTTCAGTCTATTTGTAAGCGTTTTCACATTAATCAGGTGGTGATCATTTGAAAGACAGTATTGAAACAGGCATCTTGCAAATCCTTGAAATCACAGTGACTGAGGAGATGTTCGCCCAGTTCCATGGGGAGGTCGTGCACCCTGTATATTCGACCGCTTCCATGGTCTATCACATGGAGTGTGCATCCCGAGATCTGCTTCTCCCTTACTTGGAGACTGACGAAGAAAGTGCCGGGGCGTCTGTATCACTCACCCACTCTGCCCCTTCACCAATCGGGTCCAAAGTGGTGCATGAGGCGAAGCTTGTGCATCTCACCCCTGCACGTGCCACGACGGAAGTGATCGCCCGCAACGCTGAGGGCATCATCGGCAAAGGGGAAGTCGTCCAGGCGATAATGCCGAAAAATACCATGAAAAAAAGACTCGCGCATCAGAAGGCATGAATAATTTCAGGAGGGATTACTTTGAAACAGATGGAATACAGCAGAACGGAAACGAAAGACATGTTTGAAAAGATAGCAGGCCATGAGCAGGTGCTCTTCTGCAACGATCCGGCAACCGGACTTCAGGCAATCATAGCAATACATGATACTACCCTCGGCCCCGCCCTGGGCGGCACGCGGATGTATCCCTACGAAAGTGTCGATGCCGCTTTGGATGATGTCCTTAGACTTTCAGAGGGCATGACCCATAAATGTGCGGCTTCCGGCCTCGACTTCGGTGGCGGCAAAGCGGTCATCATCGCTGATCCGGCAACCGACAAATCCCCGGCTCTATTCCGGTCATTCGGCCAGTTCGTCGATTCCCTGAATGGCCGCTTCTATACCGGAACGGACATGGGAACCACTACCGAAGATTTTGTGGAGGCATTCAAGGAGACGCACTTCATCAATGGGATTCCTGAAGAGTATGGCGGCAGCGGAGACTCATCCATACCTACTGCACAGGGCGTGCTCTACGCTCTTGAGGCGACCAATGAGCACCTGTTCAACAGCCGTGACCTCGGCAAGCGCAGCTATGCCATCCAGGGACTCGGCAAAGTCGGATATAAAGTAGCTGAGCAGCTGCTCGAGGCTGGAGCCAAACTCTTCGTTACAGACATCAACGAGGCAGCGATCCTCAGTATTGAGAACTATGCCTCCGGGACCACTGGAGAGCTGAAGATTGTGGAAAGCGATGAAATCTATGGTGTTGAAGCCGACATCTTCGTCCCATGCGCAATGGGTGGAATCATCAACGATGAAACGCTTAAGCAACTGCAGGTGAAAGCGGTGGTGGGATCAGCAAACAATCAGCTTTCCGACAATTCCATAGCGGAAAAGCTCCAACAGTCCGGTATACTCTATGCCCCTGACTTCATCGTCAATGCCGGAGGGCTGATTCAGGTCGCTGATGAACTGTATGGTCCTAATCCAAAGCGTGTCCTTGCGAAAACCAAAACCATCTATCAATCCCTTCTGAAGATTTATCAGCAGGCAGAAATGGATGCGACAACGACTACCGACGCTGCAAATCAGAAGGTGACACATGTGCTCGAGGAACAGAAGCACCGGAACAATTTCTTTTCCAGAAAACGTCGTCCCAAATGGGAAGTAAGGGAGTGATTTCATGCATACACCAATCGAAAACAGAAATACACACCAACAGGATATTACAGAACAGTTTCCTATGAAGCAGATCATCGACAGCGAAGGCAACCTTGTCGATGATACATACCGGAACGAAATCAATATCGAAGATTGCAGGAAGTTCTACCGTCAGATGCTGTGCATGCGTACTTTCGATCAGAAAGCGATCAATCTTCAGCGTCAGGGCAGAATCGGGACCTATCCCGGCTTCAATGGGCAGGAGGCTGCCCAGGTCGGCAGCGCACTGGCCCTACGGGAAGATGACTGGATGTTCCCTACATACAGGGACCATGCAGCCAGCATCACCTTCGGCGGCTCCTACGCAATAATTTCCACGTGGAAGGGACGGGTCGAAGGCAACCGTCCGCCGGAAGGACGCAACATCGTTCCCCCTTCCGTACCGATTGCAACACAGCTGCCTCTGGCCACCGGTGCAGCAATGGCCAGCAGATACAGGGAGTCCTCCCAGGCGGTCATCGCCTATTTTGGTGATGGTGCCACTTCTGAAGGGGACTTCCATGAAGGAATGAACTTCGCCAGTGTATTCAAGGCGCCTGTGGTCTTCTTCAATCAGAACAACCGTTACGCAATTTCCGTCCCTGTATGGAAACAGATGAATTCGGAAACAATTGCCCAGAAGGCCGTCGCCTACGGTATGCCAGGTGTGAGGGTGGACGGCAACGATATATTCGCCGTCCACCACGAAACCATGAAAGCCCTGGAAAGGGCCAGGAATGGTGAAGGACCAACATTGATAGAGGCAGTCACATGGAGATATGGTGCCCACACGACGGCGGATGACCCGACAAAGTACCGAGACAACGAAACAGAGAACAGGAAAAACCTGCTGAATGACCCATTATCGAGACTTGAGGCATTCATGAAATCAGAAGGCTATTGGGATGCCCAGTGGGCGGAAGACTTCGAAAAGGACATCAAGTCTGAAATTGATGAAGCCGTAAAGGAAATGGAATCCATGCCGGAACCTGATGTGAATGATATATATGACCATATGTTCGAGTCTCCTACATGGCCCATCGAAGAGCAGAAGAAAGCATATATGGAATATCTGAAAGGGGGCTCCGAAAAATGACGACAGTGAAGACCAACAGTATGACGCCGGTCCAGGCAATCAATGACGGGCTTCGCACCATGCTCCAGGAACGGGAAGAAATGGTCGTGCTCGGTGAAGATGTAGGGATCAATGGCGGTGTCTTTCGTGCGACGGACGGCCTGCAGGAAAGCTTTGGGGAAGACCGTGTATTCGATACGCCTTTGAGCGAATCCGGCATCATCGGAACTTCAATCGGCATGGCGATGAACGGCATGCTGCCCGTCGCCGAGATCCAGTTCTTCGGCTTCATCTATCCTGCCTATGAACAGGTGATGACGCATGCTACGCGGATGCGCTACAGATCGATGGGTGCTTTTACCGTCCCGATGGTCATCCGCGCACCGTATGGAGCTGGAGTCCGGGCGCCGGAGATACATTCTGACAGCATGGAGGCACTCTTCACCCATATGCCGGGCATTAAAGTGGTATGTCCATCCAATGCATATGATGCAAAAGGTCTCCTCATTTCAGCCATTGAGGATCCGGACCCCGTCCTTTTCCTCGAACCTCTGAAGCTCTACCGTGCATATAAGGATGAAGTACCCGAGGGTAAATATGAAGTTGAAATCGGCAAGGGGGAACTTCTTGTGGAAGGGGAAGATGTCACACTGATTGCCTGGGGAGCGATGGTGCCCGTCATAAAAAAAGCTGCACAGCTTGCGGAGGAAAAGGGGATCACCTGCGATGTGATCGACCTGCGTACCCTCTCCCCCATCGACAAGGACATCATTGCAGCGTCCGTACAAAAGACCAACCGCTGTGTAATCGTGCATGAAGCCCAGTCCACCGGCGGTCTCGGCAATGACATCATTTCAATCGTCAACGACACTTCCTTCCTCTATCTTAAATCACCAATCGAGAGAGTGACGGGCGCAGATGTTCATGTACCATTCTGGGCACTGGAGGAACATTTCCTCCCGACACCGGAACGGACGTTACATGCCGTACAGAAAGTAATGGATTTCTAAGGAGGGGACCAGCAGTGGTAGAGGTTAAATTGCATGATATTGGAGAAGGCATGACTGAAGGGGATGTCATCACCTACTTCGTCAAAGAAGGGGAAGATGTCAATGAAGACCAGCCCATCATCGAAGTACAGACAGAAAAGATGGTAACTGAACTGACCGCTCCCAAGGGAGGAAGAATAAAGGATATTCTGGTGGAAGAAGGGGCCACCATATCCGTAGGCACCACCATACTGACCATAGATGCCGGAAATGCATCCATCGAAGAAGATGAGGCGGCACCGAAGAATGATTCAGAGACATCCGAACCATCAGAAACGGCACCAGATCATGATCGGAAAAGAGAAGTGAAGGGACCCGTCAGAATCAAGGCCGCACCTTATACCAGAAAGATTGCCAGGGAACTTGAAGTGGATATCGAACAGATTAAAGGGACCGGTAAAGATGGCCGCATTACAGTCGAAGATGTGAAAAGTTTCAAGGGTCCGGAAGAGGCTGTAGATAAAGGGGAAAAAGTGGCTCCTGCCACCAAGAAGGCAGCCGAAGACCCGACGGAAGAGGAGAATTGGATTCCATTCAAAGGACGACGCAAACAGATCGCCAAAAAGATGACCCAATCCATCTATACGATACCGCACGTCGCTCATATGGAAGAAGTGGATATGACGGAACTCCTCGCCTTCAGGCAGGAACTGAAGCCTGAAGCTTCCATTTCCGTAGCAGCATTCTTCATTAAAGCGTTGGCTATTGCGCTCAATGATTATCCGATCTTCAATTCTGAATTGGACGAAGAAAACGGTCGGATCCTTCTCAAGGATTCCGTTCATATGGGCATTGCCACAGACACTACTGAGGGGCTGATTGTTCCGGTGATCAGGAATGCAGAAGGAAAGTCACTCTCAGATATCCACAAAGAGATGAAGTCACTCACTGCAAAGGCGATGGAAAACAATATTACAGGAAAGGAGGTCACAGGCAGCACATTCACCATCAGCAATGTCGGACCGCTCGGCAGTATCGGGGCGACACCCATCATCAATTATCCGGAGGTCGCTCTGATGGCTTTCCATAAGACCAAAAAGATGCCGGTGGTGGATCAGAATGATGAGATCGTCATCCGTTCCATGATGAACATCACATTGACATTCGACCACCGCGTTGCCGATGGAGGGGAGGCAATCGCATTCACGAACAGGTTTAAGTCACTTCTAGAAAATCCGAAACTGCTTTTATTGGAACTGGTTTGATGAACGATTAAAACAAAGGGGGATTTCCATGTTCCGCATTAAACCTGCACAGACACCATCGTTATTCGAAGCACTTGCCGTCGTAGCCGCTATCGTGATCATAATCAGCACGAGCATCATCTATTTCGAGACAGTGCCACATATACCGTTGATGCTCTCACTGCTTCTGCTGATCTTGTATGGAATGGCAAAGAGGATACCCTACCAGAAGCTGCAGGAAGGCTTCTCGGAAGGGGCAGTCTCAGGGATGGGGGCTGTATTCATCTTCTTCATGATCGGTATGCTCATTGCTTCCTGGATCTATAGCGGCACCATACCGACATTGATCTATGGCGGATTCGAACTTGTTACACCGAATTTTTATCTTGCAGTCGTACTCATCGTCACTTCAATAGTCGGCATATGCGTCGGCAGTTCATTGACGACGGTGGGCACCGTGGGCCTCGCCTTCATCGGCATTTCAGGCGCACTCGACATATCATTGGCCATGACAGCCGGTGCAATTGTATCAGGTGCATTTTTCGGGGATAAGATGTCCCCACTATCAGACACGACCAACATGGCATCAAGTATACTTAAAGTTGACCTTTTCGAGCATATCAAAAACATGATGTGGACGACCATACCAGCATTCCTGATCGCTCTGGTCCTGTTCGCCTTCATGTCGCCGAATATCTCCTCGGCCAACTTCGGAGAAATGGAAATCTATCAACAGGGGTTGATGGAAACTGGACTGATCAGCTGGTATAACGCCATCATCCCACTTGGAGTTCTGCTTGTATTCTCATTGATGCGGGCTCCCGCCCTCATTTCACTTACTGCAGGCATCATCAGCGCACTAGTCCTGTCGGTAATGCATACAGTGCCTTCCATAGGCAGCATATTCGGCATACTGTTCGGCGGATTCGTTTCTGAAACTGGAATAGAACAGATCGATCAGCTGCTGTCCAGGGGAGGCATGGAAAGCATGTTCTTCACCATCGGCATCGTGCTTCTTGCACTTGGTATGGGAGGACTCCTCTTCAAACTGGGCATCGTTCCAAGACTGTTTGCAGCCATAGAAAGTATGCTCAAAAACGTAAAGAGCGTCATACTCGGTTCCGCTCTCAATGCCATCGGCATCAATATACTTATCGGCGAACAATATCTGTCCATACTTCTTACTACGGAGACATTCCAGAGGCAATATGAAAAAGTTGGACTTGAAAACAAGAACTTGTCACGGGTTGCAGAGGATGCGGGTACAGTCATCAACCCACTCGTACCATGGAGCGTCTGCGGTGTCTTCATCGCAAGCGTGCTTGGCGTCCCTACCCTATCCTACCTGCCATTTGCCTTCTTCTGCCTGCTCTGCCCGATCCTTACCATTTTCTTTGGCATGACAGGAAAAACCCTGACTTATACAAAGGCACACGTACAGGAGCAAGAAAAAGCGAAACCACTTGTCCAAGGGGAATTCGGATAACAATCCAAGGCATACACGGTTAGAAAATACCTTATAAAAAATTGCCGCTCCGGTTTGAACCGGAGCGGCAATTTTTATGGACACTTAAAACTCTTACCCTCATTTTATTTAGATCTATTTCAAATCCTGCTGCGACATATGCTTCTCGGCACTCTCATGACGACCGTAGACGAAATGGAATATGCCCATCGCAATGAGCACGGAAATGACGAGGAACTGATAGAGCCCGCCATAACCGAGTGATGGAACAAGGAACCCAAGGAAGAATGGCCCGAATCCCAAGCCTATTTCTAGCATGATGAAATATGTGCTGGTCGCAAGCCCTACGTTCTCCCGGGAAGCCAGGTTGACACAGACAGTCTGGGCAATGGACTGGAAGTTTCCGTAACCGAAACCGATGAGGATGCTGGAAGCCAGGAGGACCAGCCCCGTCGTGGCACTTCCAAGCATGAAGAATCCTATCGCCATCAATATGAATGCAGGGTACAGGACGATGTTGGCGCCTTTCTGGTCCATCAGTTTACCTGTAAATGGACGCGTCAATGTAATGGATATGGCATAGACGATGAAGAAGAAACTTGCTGCAGTCACGAGATCCACTTCCTGTGCATACATGTTCAGGAAGGACAGCACGCCTGCGTACGCAAGGCCCATGAACAGAATTGAGAAGCCCATCGGCAGTGCATCGCGGTCGACCATCTTGAAACCTTTTACAGTCGGCTTCATTGGACGTTTGATGTTGTTCGTACGGATCATCGGAATGGTCATGGCCACAATCAGCACCAGTACTGCAACAATCAGCAGCATCACGTTGTATGGGATGGTATCTGCCAATAGGAAGCCAAGGAACGGACCGATTGCCGATCCGAGTACAAAGCTCAGACTGAAGTAGCTAATCCCCTCTCCCCGACGCCTTTCTGGAACGGATATGGTCGCCAATGTGTTGAGTGCGGTACTGATCAGCCCGGTGGCAAAACCATTGAGGAAACGTGTGATGATGAGCAGTGACAAACTCCCATCGATAAAATAAAGGGCATATGTTGCAAAGAATAAGATCGTTCCTATATAGAGAAGACGCCGCGCACCCAAGCGGTTGATTTGCTGGCCCGTCAATGCACGACCAGCGAGCACTCCTATGATGAAAATGCTTGCTACTAGACCCGCCGTACTGGCAGAAGCATTGTAATTGTCGATTGCGAAACTTCCAATCGTGACCATGGACACATACATGGCAAACATGATGATGAAATGGTACATGAATATGACAACAAATTCCTTTGTCCAGATTCCATCATTTGAATAATCTTTATTCTGCAAAGTAGCACACCTTTCTATAAGTTCATTCTCCTGAGTGATGCAATCAGCTCTTGAACCTCGTCAATTTCAAAATCCTTCAGCACTTCTTGCTGCATCTGATTCATCTTATCGCTGACTTCGTCGTAAAGGCGCTTTCCTTCCTCCGTCATCGTCAAATATTTAATACGGCGATCTTCTCCCTGATGAGATTGGATGAGGCCGAGTTCAAGCAGATGCTTGATCACTTTCGTCGCCGTCGGCTTCTCGATTCCCCGCCGCCGGCTCACATCCACTGAGGTCGTCGTACCATTCTTTTCGATATCCTTCAGTATCAGCCACTGGGAACTGTACAGCTTATATGTCGACAGGACACTGTTTGCCCGGTTGATATAAGGGCGGTATATTGCCATATAGGCTTCAAAAAATTCCTGTTCGATACGCACGGGATCACCCCTTTGGTTAGTTAGACTAACTAATTATAAAGGGTGTCTGTAAACAAGTCAATGAGTGTAAACGGTTACTTCAAATAAGATTTCCATTGGAAACGTTTACTTTAAAATAGTTCAAAAAAAGAATGGATGCTATATCATATGAAGTAGCATCCATTCTTTTTTAATATTTCCATTGATTTCAGACTCCTGAATAAGCCATGAATCCTCCGTCTATCGGAACTACAACTCCAGTTACAAAGTTAGACTCCTCATCATTCAATAACCATTTTACTGGGCCAATCAAATCTTGCGGATCGCCAAACCTATTCATTGGTGTATTGTTCAGAATCTTTTGAGCTCTTTCTGTATATTTTCCATTAGAATCTATCAATAGATCATGGTTCTGTTTAGTAATGAAAAAACCAGGCGCAATTGCATTTACTCTAATATTAGCTTCCCCGTAGTATACTGCCAGCCATTGGGTAAAGTTATTTATTGAGGCTTTTCCTGCACTATAGGCAGGAACTTTCGTCATTGGAGCGAAAGCACTCATTGAACTGATGTTTAATATAGTGCCGTTTCCATCATCAACCATATCTTCTGCAAATATTTGTGTAGGAATTACGGTACCCATGAAATTAAGATCCATGGTCTTGGAAAAACTTTTCAAATCCAAATCTTTAAATCCCTGTCCTTCAACAGTTGCATCAGTATGAGTTTCGAATGTTGTGGAGGCTTTTGGATTGTTGCCTCCAGCCCCATTTATTAAGATATTGCACGTACCGAAAGTTTCATTAAAATTCTTCTTAGCATTTTTCACTGAATCTTCATCCAAAACATCACACTGAATGAATTTACATTTACCAAGCTGACCAGACAGTTCCTCTTCGACCGAAAGCCCCGCTTCTTCCCCTCTTGATAAAACGGCTACGTTGGCACCTTCCTTCACAAGAAACTCAGCCATTGCCTTGCACAATATCCCTGTACCTCCAGTTACTACTACATTCTTGCCTTCAAAGTAACTCATTTTTTATCCTCCTTATCAAGATGATCGATGATTCCATTCATATACATTATGCCAAGCGCTCTGTCATACAGCCCATATCCAGGTCTACACTCTTCATTCCATAATTGTCTTCCATGATCAGGTCGTATATAATATTTGAAATCATTTCTATATAGTGTTTCTAAGACTGATAAAATTGGAATGTTTCCGTCACATTCTCTATGCGAAGTTTCAACAAAATCCGTGTCATTTAAATATCTGATATTGCGAATATGCGCAAAAAATATATGGTCAACATATTTTTTAGCTATTTCCACTAGATCGTTATCCCTATTGGCCCCGAGGGAACCTGTGCAAAAAGTAAAACCGTTGTGGGTACTCGGATACAAATTAATCAGTCTATTGATGTCTCTTTCATTGGAGATGATTCTGGGCAAATTAAATAGTGACCATGGTGGATCGTCAGGATGAATTGCTAATCTTATATCCAGTTCTTCCGCTTTAGGTATTACTGCTTCCAAAAAGTATTGTAAGTTATCCCAAAGACTTTCCCTCGTGACACTTTCATAAGCTTTAAACAAATCTTGAATTATGTCCAACTTCTCCTTCTCCCAACCTGGAAGTTCAAAAGAAGTATTCTCTTTCATGTTATGAATAAGGTCTTTTGGACTCATATCATCCAATATTTTATGCTCATAATGCATTGCTGTCGAATTATCCTCGAGTGGCCTCTCCAAGTCTGTTCTTATCCAATCGAAAACCGGCATGAAATTATAGCAAATCACTCTAACCCCATGCTTTGACAAAATTTCCATCGTATCTATATATTTCTTAATATAGTCATCCCTCGTAGGCTTACCCAGTTTAATATCTTCATGAATATTCAGGCTCTCGACCACCTCCGGATGAAAACCATTTTCTTTGATTTTCGACACCTCTCGGGCGATCTCCTCTTCTGGCCAAGCCTCTCCTACAGGCTGATTTAATAGCGTCCAAACAATTCCTTTAACATTCGGTATCTGTCTTATATCTGAAAGGTTTACAGAGTCGTTTTGATCTCCAAACCATCTGAATGTCATCTCCATGGGATCCCCGCCTAAAATTTAATAAGAATCTTCCTGCTGTTATCATCTTTAAAAAGCTCTAAGGCTTCTGTAATCTCGTCTTTATCTTTAATATGAGTCACAATATCCTCCACATTGATCAGATTCCGTTCCAGTAGATCAACGACAAATGGGAATTGATGTGTCTGAAGTCTTGAACCCCGTATATCGAGTTCACCTTTTGTTATATCCACCTGACTCACCTGTGCCGGTTTTTCCTCAAAACCTAGCACAACCACTTTACCTGCTGGCGCACAGGATTTGATTGCATTTTCAAAGGTTGCATTGATGCCCACGGCATCCATCGACACATCTACACCTTTGTCATCAGTTAATTTATAAACTTCATCCAACAAATTATATTCCCCTACATTAATGGTATAATCTGCCCCCTTTTCTTTGGCAAATGAAAGTTTACCTTCATCCAAATCCGAGACGATCACCGTTGCTCCCTTATACTTGGCTATTAAAAGACAACAGAGTCCGATGGTGCCAGCACCTTGAATGAGCACAGTGTCACCCTCCCCTACTTCTCCTCTAAAAGAAGCCTGTGCACCAATTGTCAAAGGCTCTGTAAGGACTGCTTTTTCCGGTTCTACTTCAGAAGAAACCTTATGCAACTTGTCACTCTCAATTACAAATGAATCTTGCATCCCTCCATCTCTGTGTACACCATAGACTTGCAGTTTCTCGCAGATGTTCGGACGACCAATTTTGCATGGCTTACATTTTCCACATGTTTTAATTGGCTCAAGTACTACTTGGTCACCCAGTTCAAGGCTTGTAACGTCAGCACCCACTTTTTCAACTGTGCCCATCACCTCATGACCAATAATTCTTGGATACGTCGCAAATGGATTATGCCCCTCAAAGATATGGACATCTGATCCGCATAGTCCGGCATATAAGACTTTTACCTTAACTTCATTGTTTTCTATATTCACAACTTCTTCTGCTTCGACAACTTCAATCTGATTAGGTTCTTTTACTAGAATTTGTTTCATGAATAATCGCTCCTATTCAAATAAATTCGGTAAGAATAATGTAATGGATGGGATAAAGGCTACAAGGAGTAGGACGATAATACTTACGAACAGAAACGGTAACAACTCTTTACTTACAGTTAAAATGCCGACTTTTCCGATACTCGCAGCCACAAAAAGACATACACCCACTGGTGGTGTCGATAGTCCTATAACCAGTCCTAGAACCATGACAATCCCAAACTGGATTGGATCCATACCCACCTGTGATGCTACAGGTAAAAGCACAGGGAATAGAATAACAAGCGCAGCAATCGTTTCCATGAAAGTACCTACTATTAATAATAGTAATAGTATTAGCAGTATTGCTATTACATCGTTACCACTAATGGACAATATTGTGTTTGCAACCATCCCTGGAATGCCTTCACTCGTTAAGATCCAACCGAAGAGGTTAGCAAATGCCACAAGCATCATTATTGAAGCAGTCTGAACCATTGAGGTAAGTATAACGTTTGGCACAGACTTTATTTTCAAGTCTTTGTAAATGAATAACCCAACCAAGAAGGCATAAACTACCGCTATAATTGATGCTTCAGTAGGAGTGAAGAAGCCTCCAAGAATTCCATAGAGTATGATGACCACCATCATAATTGCCCAGAAGGCTCCGAAGAAATCTTTAGCAATGCCTTTTATAGGTACTCTCGGTTCTTTAGGATATCCTCTTTTTACTGATATCAAATATGTAGGAATCATCAGCCCCAGCCCCAGCATGAAACCAGGGATTGCTCCTGCTATGAACAGGTCGCCTATTGAAACTGTTGCCAATGTACCTACTATGATAAGGGGCAATGAAGGTGGGATGATGGGACCTACCGTAGAAGATGATGATGTAACTGCAGCTGCAAACTTTGCATCATATCCTCTTTTTTTCATCGCAGGAATCATCACAGAACCTATACTTGCAGTATCTGCCAGTGCAGTACCAGATATCCCGGCAAAACCAAGAGAAGCACCTACGTTGGCCAAACCTAGACCTCCTCTTATATGACCAAGAAGGCTGTCTGCAAACTTGATGATTCTTTCTGTAATACCACTCGCATTCATCAGATTACCCGCCAGTATAAAGCCGGGAATACAAATAAGAACAAAGGAATTAAGTCCTCCAAACATTCTCTGAGGAACAATATTGAGTGGAATGCCATTTACGAAAAGATATATCATAGACGAAATAGCCAAACTGAATGCTATTGGAATCCGCAATATCATTAATAGAAAGAATAGACCAAAAAGTAATAACGCCATCATTGCAAATTCACATCCTTATCAATAAGTTTCTCAATATAAAAGATCATTATAAAAAATGCCATAAGGAAAATTGAAAGATGAATATATGCCATACTAAACCCTAAAGTTGAAGTGTCTTGACCTTGGCCTAGTAGAATGAATTCATAACCATAATAAGCAATAATACCGTTGGTTATGATCATAATCACATAAGTAGACCTTAAATATAACGCTCTTCCCTTTTCTGAAAATATTTCAAGAATGAAGTCGATGCCCATATATTCGTTCTTAATGACACCTAATCCTGCTCCAAAAGCGATGGTGAATAAAAACAGATATCTTGTAGTTTCTTCAGTCCAAATAAAAGATGTAGTTGTAAACCTGGCTCCTATCTGCAATAAGACTACTGCTACGAGACCAATAAAAGAGATTATAGTCAAAAATGAGAGAACTTTTTCAAGTAATCTAAAGAAAACTTTTGCAAATTTCATTTTTTTCACCTCAATTTATTAAAGGGATAGAGAAGCTCTATCCCTTTAACTTTTCTATTCTGTTTCAATAATACGCTGATAAAGTTCCATTTGCTCTTCATCCAGCGAATTTTCAATTCCTGGTTGCATAGCTTCTTGGAATGCTTCCTTATCTACTTCAACGAATTCCATACCTTCATCTATAAGCATCTGTCTATAATTGTCAATTTCTTCATTAAGAAGCTCTCTTGCATGAGCCTGAGCTTCTTCCGCCGCCTCTAGAACACTCTGTTGCAAGTCTTCACCTATCTCTTCCCATTGATCATTACCGACGACTACATAAATCCAAGAGTAGACATGCTCAGTTTCATTGACATAGTTTTGGACTTCATAAAGACCACCACTGTGGATCAGATCGACAGGGTTTTCCTGGCCATCGATTACACCCTGTTGAAGTCCAGTAAATACTTCGTTAAAATCCATAACTTGAGGACTTGCTCCCGCCGCACTCCAAGCGTCCATGAAGAGAGGTACGTTAGGTATTCTCATATTGAAGCCACTCAAGTCTTCAGGTGTTTCAACTGGCTCATTGGAAGTTAGGTTCCTTGGCGCTCTTTCCATGTAAAACAATGGCGTGACCCCTACGTTTTCGACGATATCCTCTTCTATTTCCTGACCTACATCTCCTTCAACTACAGTTTGAAGATGCTCTGAATCACGAAGTGCATAAGGTGCTGCTAGAAGTGCTGCTTTTGGCGACCAATTTTCCATGGATTCGCCAGTAATCACCATATCTGCATTGCCTGCACGGATACTATTAATTGTATCCACTTCGCCACCAAGTTGGTTGTTAGGATAAATTTCTATTGTAATTTGACCATCTGTTTTTTCTTCAACCAAGCTGGCAAATTCTTCTGAGGTATTATGCCAAATGTGTTCCTCATTTGCCAAATGGCCCAAGCTCCAAGTATACTGCTCTCCATCATTACTAGCTTGTTCCTCAGAACCCTCGCTTTCACTTTCACTGCCTTCTTGGTTTTCAGCCTCGTCTCCTCCATTGCCACACGCTGCTAATGCCAAAACCATAATTGAGAAAATTGCTAGAAACAAAAACTTTTTCATTGTTCTTCCTCCCCATTCAAAAATTTGTAAAGCTTATTATTGATAACTACTTCATCAGACCCAACTGCCTTGTCCTTTTCAATATCACCAGGAACTTTAACCTTCGAGCCGTCAGAGGTAGGGATATCCTTTAACTCTGTCTCCATTTGCTGCAGCAGTTTTTCGAATAAAAGATTATCTCCAAACATTTTTGGATTAATGACGATTATGCTCTGAGATAGATTTCGAAACTTACCCAATTCTTTATACATGGACGGAATATTTGTACCATAGGATTCGTTCCCTAATATGCCAGTAAGTACATCAATTGCAAATGCCAGTGCATAACCTTTTGGGCCACCAAAATGCTTTAGATATTTTATTTCATTAGGGTTATCTGTTTCTCGACCCTCTTCATCCGTCCCCCAACCATATGGTATTTGAGAGCCGTTATCCTGTGCGTGTAAAACTTTTCCTAGCGCTACCTCAGTCGTAGCCATATCAATTATTGTCGGATATTCTTGTTTACCTTTTGGAAAACCAAAAGCTATAGGGTTACTTCCGAAATATGGAGAAGTACCTTTAAATGGCACTGCAATAGTATCTGTTTGACTGAGCATTATTCCTATATATCCCTGTTCAGCTATTTCTTTGACAAAGTATGACAAAGCACCGCAATGACTGCTCTTTTTGATAAGCCCCATAACAACTCCCTGTTCCTCGGCTTTTTCCAATGCATAGTCTACTGCACAGTTCACTATATAATGCCCCATGCCGTCATCACCATCGCATATAAATGATGAGCCCGATGTATCTTCGAACGTCACATTGGGTGAGATATTCAACCCTCCTTGACGAATTCTTTCCAGATAATGCTCGATCCTCATTAAACCGTGGGAGGAGACGCCTCTTTGATCGGCATGCAGAAGGACCTCTGTAACGACACAGGCGTGTTTTTTACCCAATCCTAAATCAGTGAACTTTTTAACTGCTTTTCTTCTTGCTTCCTTCACATTGATTGTTACCGTTGACATCCTTCTCTCCACCTACCTTTCTATTAATACAGGTTCATATTCATTAATAAGATCATAAGTATGCTTTTCATTTTTAATCTGTTGAAGTAAACAGTTTAAAGCGTTTTCAGAAATGGTTTCTATAGGCTGCTTTATAGTTGAGATGGGTGGCTGATACAGTTGGGCAAGTTGAATATCATCAATTGAGACTAGTTTGAATTTCTCATGCAACGGTAATTTCTGCCCAGTTGTAAAACTTAAAAATTCTGCTAAAGCAAAGTCGTTCGCAAGAATAACGCCATTCCTATCAACCGATAGGTCCATATTTCTCGAAATTGCTTCTTTTAAATTGGCAACATCTTCCGAAATTATGATGTGTTCATTCAAATCATTTGTTTTTTCTTGAATGGATTTAAAAGTTTCCATTCTCTCAATTCTTGGAGTTATATTTTTATCTAAAGATGTACTGATGTAATAGATTCTATTGAGCTTAAATTTCATTAAATAGTCGTAGGACTTTTGGATGGCTGATGTGTTATCCAATTTAAAGGTTGGTACATTTAGGCCTTTTATATAACGATCAATAAAGACAATAGGATACTTTTTATCTAATAGCTGCTGATACAGCTGTTCGTTACCAAAGGTAGGAAATATAATTAATCCGTCAACTTGCTTGGATATCAAATTTTGTATGTATTTCTTCTCTTTTTCAGAGTCATCATCTGCATTGCAAATAATAAGATGATATCCATTACTATCACAATAATCTTCTATGCTTCTTGTAATGGAGGTAGAAAAATGATGAAGAATATTAGCTACGATGATTCCAATTGTTTTTGTAGACTTACTTTTCAAATTTCTTGCTAGAAAATTTGGTTCGTAATCCAGTTCTTTTATAGCGACATCTATTCTATGTTTTGTTGCATCACTCATGTAGTGATATCTCTTATTGAGGTATTGGGAAACTGTACTAACAGAGACCCCTGCTCTTTTTGCCACATCTTTAATTGTGATTTTTTTCATGTTATACTACCTTTATAATTGATAAAACGATTTAGTAAACTATGTGATTTCATATTAACAAATATGAAAACGCTTTACAATATTTATCTGAAAATTAATATGACTTTGAGGAGCGATTGCTATGGAAATGAGTTTTAGATGGTATGGCTCGGATGATCCGGTGAAGCTTGAAGACATCCGCCAGATTCCACAGATGAAGGGGATCGTATCAGCGATCTATGACATCCCCGCCGGCGAAGTCTGGCCGTATGACGAGATCGTAAAACTGCGGGATGCAGTGGCGGCACACGGCATGCGCCTGAACGTCATCGAATCCGTGCCCGTCCATGAAGACATCAAGATGGGCCGCGGCCGCCGCGATGCATTGATCGAGAACTACAAGGAGACGATCCGCAATCTGGCCAAAGCGGGTATTGGCACTGTCTGCTACAACTTCATGCCGGTATTCGACTGGACACGCATCGAACTCGATGCCCCGCTGCCGGACGGGTCGAATTCCCTGAAGTATGACGAGGCGCTGGTCAAGGACATCGATCCGTTGAGCGGCGAACTCACGCTGCCGGGCTGGGACCTGTCCTATCAGACGGACGACCTGAAGGAAATCATCGATGCCTACCAGGACATCAGTGAAGACCAGCTGTTCGACAACCTGATCTACTTCCTCGAGCGCATCATTCCGGTCGCAGAGGCGGAGGATGTCCTCATGGCCATCCACCCGGACGATCCACCATGGGGCATCTTCGGCCTGCCGCGCATCATCACCGGCGCGCCGGCCCTCCGGAAGCTGTTCGATGCCGTGCCGAGCAGGCACAACGGCATCACGTTCTGTACCGGATCCTACGGCTCCACGCCGGACAACGACCTGTTCGAGATCATCGAGCTCGCCAAGGAACGCATCCACTTCGTCCATGCCAGAAACGTCAAGTGGACTGGGGAGCGCTCCTTCCAGGAGACGTCCCACTCCATCCATGACGGATCCCTGGATATGGTAGGCATCGTCGAAAAGCTCATCGAGAGTGGTGTCGACGTGCCGATCCGTCCGGACCACGGCCGCATGATCTGGGGTGAGACGGGCAGACCGGGCTACGGCCTCTATGACCGTGCACTGGGTGCCGCCTACCTGAACGGCATCATCGATACAGTAAACAAGTAATTATAAAGGAGAGTCCAAGAAATGAAGAAATTTAATATATTGAACGAAATCCGTGAAAACTACCTGATTGCAGTTGTGCGTGGAAAAGGCTTCGAGGATACGGTGAAGATGATCGAAAACATCATCGAAGGTGGAATCAAAAATATAGAAATCACCTACACGACACCGAAGGCAAGTGAGCTGATCGAGCATTTCGCAACGAACAGTGAAGCATGTGTGGGTGCAGGCACGGTCATGTCGCGGGAGACTGCGGATGAAGCAATCAGGCGTGGCGCACAGTATATCGTCAGTCCACACTTCGACAAGGATGTCGCAGCCCTCTGCAACTTGAATCAGATCCCCTACCTGCCTGGATGTGCGACGGCGACGGAAGTCGCAGAAGCGATGAAGGCCGGCGTGGATGTCATCAAGATCTTCCCTGGCGGTGTGCTCGGTGCGTCATTCATCAAGGACATCAAAGGACCGATGCCGCATGCAAACCTCATGCCTTCCGGCGGCGTCAACAAGGAGAACATGGCTGATTGGATGGAGAACGGAGCTTTCGCCATCGGCATCGGCAGTGCCCTCGCCAAAGGCTATGATGGTTCGAACCCGGGAGTCGTCAAAGAAAACACTGAAGCATTCGTCGCCACATATCAGAAAGCGTTGAAAGGGGAATAGGCATGAAATTCATTACATTCGGGGAAATCATGATGCGTCTGAGCACGGATGCATCGGACACTTTCAGAACGGCCGATCAAATGAATGTCAACATCGGCGGCAGTGAAATGAATGTTGCAATGAGCCTCGCCGCCTCAGGTGTGGATACTGCAATGATCACTTCCCTGCCTGACAATGCCTTTGGCAGGCGCACGCTCTCCCTCCTGAAGAGCAACGATGTGGAGACGCGGCATATTCGCATGGGCGGCCAGCGCATGGGGACATACTTCCTCGAACAGGGGTTCAATATCCGCTCCTCCTCCGTCATCTACGACCGCAAGTATTCAAGCTTCGAGCAGTCGACAGTTGAAGACTATGATTTCAAAGCGGCGTTGGAAGGATATGACTGGTTCCATTTCAGCGGCATCACCCCTGCCCTCAATGCAGAACTCCAGAAGGTGCTGCTCCGGGCAGTGGAGACGGCCAAAGAGATGGGACTAAAAATCAGTGCCGACCTCAACTTCAGGGGCAATCTCTGGTCCTTTGACGAAGCACGGTCTACGATGCCGCAGTTCATCAAACATTGTGATGTGATCTTCGGATATGAGCCGGTCGAGTTGAAGGAAGACGGCAAAGAGGTCAAGGATGGTCTTGAACGCAACCCGGATGCCGATACCCTGGCTCCGATACTTGAAAAGCTGCATACTGCATATGATATAGAATATATTGCATTCACACAGCGCACCGTCGTCCATTCCAACAGGAACATCATCAAGGGGATGCTGTCTTCAAAGGATGGTATCAGGGAGACGGACGCCTATGAAGTGGAGATACTCGACCGGATCGGTACGGGTGACGCCTTCACTGCAGGTGTCATCCATGGACTGATGAATGGTCTTGGAGAACAGGACATCCTGCAGAATGCACTCGGAAATATGCTGTACAAGCATACGATCAGCGGGGATTTCGCCACAGAGGATATATCGAAGATGGCGGATGTGCTCGATGCAACACGAGAAGTGAAGAGGTAGAAATGAAAACAGGCTGTCCCCACTTTGGGGACAGCCTGTTCTATTGTTCATATGATCCTGTCTTAGACACCTGAGTATGCAGAGAAACCGCCGTCGACCGGAATGACGATGCCGGTAACGAATCCGGAGGCCTTATGGTCAGCCAGATAGAGCAGTGTGCCAAGCAGTTCTTCAGGTTCACCGAAGCGGCCCATCGGTGTTGCATTGATGATCTTGTGGCTTCTTTCCGTCAGGTTGCCATCTTTATCGAAAAGGAGGTCCCTGTTCTGATTGGTGGCCAGGAAGCCTGGTGCCATGGCGTTGACTCTGACGCCTGTGCGTGACATGTAGACGCTGAGCCACTGTGTGAAGTTGCTGATTGCAGACTTCGCACCGCTATAGGCCGGGATCTTCGTCAATGGCGTGAAGGCGTTCATTGAGGATACATTGATTATCGTTGCATGCTCTTTTGGTGCCATGTCCTTGCCGAAGATTTGGGAAGGTATCAATGTACCCAGGAAGTTCAGTTTGAAGACGAAGTCGATGCCGTCCGTATCGAGGGCAAAGAAGTTCCTGACATTCGGGTCGTCCAGCTTGTCGAGGTCCAGGTACTCATCTTCAGTGGATGCGGACGGATTGTTGCCACCTGCGCCATTGACGAGGACGTCGCATGTACCAAGTGCATCATTCACCGCTTCACGCGCTTTTTCTACAGATGCCTTATCTGTAACATCACATTGGACAGCCAGCGCTTCGCCGCCTGCTTCCTTTATTTCGGCAGCCACCGTTTCGCAAGACTCGAGTGTGCGGCCGAGAACGGCAACTTTGGCACCAGCATCCGCAAGTGCACGGCAAAAGTATGAACCAAGGACACCGCCACCGCCTGTGACGACTGCAACCTGGCCTTTAAGATTTGTATTGAAAGGGGTAGTCATTATTCTTCCTCCTATTTTATGGTAAATGAAATTGCTCATTGGATAACTATTTGGTAAGATTAGTTTATCTAACAAACCAAAATGAGGTGTACCTTATGGTTACTGGTGATTCGAACTATATTAAAACGATGAACCGCAGACTTGTACTGGAAGATATCATCCGCAGCCGCTCCATTTCAAGAGTTGATATATCAAAGCGCACTGGATTGAACAAGGCCACGGTCTCTTCCCAGGTCAATGAACTGATCGACCAGTCGCTGGTCATTGAAAAACCCGTCGAAAACTATGCACAGCCCGGCCGCCGGCCGATCATCCTGGAACTCGACCCGATGAGCACATATTCCATCGGTATCGACATCGACCGTTCCCATATACGCATCATGGTCATCAACCTCAAGGGCATGACCGTCTACAACAACATACATGACTTCGACATCCGCCATACGGATGCGCTTCCTGAACTCCTGCCGACTCTGCTCGAACCGGTGATCAGACAATACAATGAAGTCTACCGTCCGAACCAGCTTATCGGCATCGGCATCAGTTTCCACGGCATCGTCAATTCCGATCTGGAGCTGCTCTATTCCCCACCCCAGCAGCTTGATCTGAAACCGCTGCTGTCAGAACTTGAGGAACGATTCGAAGTGCCCGTCCATATCGACAACAACGCCAATATGTCCGTCCGTGCCGAACAGTCGTTCACTGCATATGAGACCAACCTCTATAGCATGACGCTGTCCAGTGGTATCGGGCTCGGCATCCTGCTGAACAATGAAGTGTTCCATGGATTCTCCGGCTATGCCGGCGAAGTCGGACATATGATCATCAAGCAGGATGGCATAGAATGCCGCTGTGGAAACAGGGGATGCTTCGAGCGTTATGCTTCGGATGAGGTGCTCACCCGCTCGCTTGCCGACGCCGGCATCTCACTGGTTGAATTTCCGACATATGAATCCTTGAAGGCGGACGAGAAGGCGAAGGCCATATTTGAAGACTACATCTCCTTCATCACCGTCGGGCTGAATAACATCATCAATGTCTTCAACCCTAAAAAGCTGGTCATCAACAGCACCATATTCTCCAAGTATCCGGAACTGCTTGATGAACTCAAGCCCGGACTTACATCATCGTTCATCGATTATGGGGACATCCTCATCTCGCCCCTCGGTACGCAATCCAGCGCCCTTGGTGCAGCACTTGTACCCCTTGCGAAATATCTCGATATCCACCATTTCGACCTGAATGCCTATCATATTGCCCATTAATACCAGAAAAGGATAAGTCGGACTTATCCTTTTCTTTTTATTTTCTGTTTACTGTATCGATGATGCCGTTCAGGTAGGCGGCACCCAGTGCACGGTCATAGAGGCCATAGCCCGGTCTGCCCGTCTCACCCCAGATCATGCGGCCGTGGTCCGGACGGATCGGCACGTCGACACCACTCTCGATGAGCTTTTCGACGATGCCTACCATATCCAGGGATCCGTCATGGATGGAGTGGGACGTCTCCTGGAAGGAGCGCTCCCCAGTCCACTTGACGTTTCTGGCATGGACGAAGTGGATGCGTTCCTTGGCGAGCTCGATGATCTCGAACAGGTCGTTGTCCGGCGTGGAGCCGTAGGATCCGGTACAGAACGTGATGCCGTTGTGCCTGCTCGGCACGGCATCGAACAGCTTCCGGAGGGCCGGCGCGCCGGTGATGATGCGCGGCAGGCCGAAGATGCCCCATGGTGGATCGTCCGGGTGGATGGCCATGAGGACATCCTCCGCCTCTGCGACCGGAATGATGCGCTCGAGGAAGTAGATCAGGTTGTCGAACAGCTGGTCTTCACTGATGTCCTGGTAGGCATCGATGATTTCCTTCAGGTCGTCCGTCTGATAGGACAGGTCCCAGCCCGGCAGCGTGAGTTCGCCGCTCAACGGATCGATGTCCTTGACCAGCGCCTCGTCATACTTCAGGGAATTCGACCCGTCCGGCAGCGGGGCATCGAGTTCGATGCGTGTCCAGTCGAATACCGGCATGAAGTTGTAGCAGACAGTGCCAATACCCGCTTTGGCCAGATTGCGGATCGTCTCCTTGTAGTTCTCGATCAATGCATCGCGGCGGCCGCGGCCCATCTTGATGTCTTCATGGACGGGCACCGATTCGATGATGTTCAGGCGCATGCCGTGTGCCGCCACTGCATCCCGCAGTTTTACGATCTCGTCATACGGCCAGACTTCGCCGGCGGGGATGTCATAGATCGCTGATACGATCCCCTTCATCTGTGGAATCTGGCGGATGTCTTCAAGCTTCACCGGATCATCCGAGCCATACCATCTAAAACTCATTTCCATAGCAATCGCTCCTTTTTATTCACTTTCAAGTCCAAAATATCTTTTCGCATTGTAGTAGCATATACCTTCGACATACTCCTTGAGAAGCTCACGGTCGTCAGGCACCATGCCCGACTCCACCCACTCTCCAAGCAGTTCGCACAGGATTCTTCTGAAGTATTCGTGGCGTGTGAAGCTCAGCATGCTCCTTGAATCCGTCAGCATGCCGATGAAATTTTTGAACACACCCGCATTTGCCAGCGTCTTCATCTGCTCCCGCATACCTTCATAGTTGTCGTTGAACCACCATGCCGTACCGAACTGCACCTTCCCTGGAATGCCGCCGCCCTGGAAGTTTCCGGCCATCGTTGCCATGATGATGTTATCCCGCGGATTCAGTGTGTATAGTATCGTCTTCGGAAGTGCATCCTCCTGATCGATGCGATCCAGGAATCTGGAAAGCGGCTGTGCCACAAGCTGGTCGTTGATGGAATCGAATCCACTGTCTGGTCCGAGTTCTTTGAACATGCGGGAGTTGTTGTTTCTGAGCGGCCCGATGTGCAGCTGCATCACCCAGCCGTATTCATTGTACTTCTTCGCAAGCTGGACGAGGGTATATGTCTTGAACTGCGCCACTTCATCTTCTGAAAGAGACTCTTCCCTGATGACCTTATCGAAGATTGCTCCAACCGCTTCCGCTTCCGCCTCGGCATAGAACATTTCATTGATGCCGTGGTCCGATGCCCGGCATCCCATATCATTGAAGAATTCGATGCGGCTGTACAATGCATCCATGAACTTATCGTAGGTGTCTATCTTGCCATCTGCCGCAGCTTCCAGCTTCCCAAGCCATTCCCTGTAGTCCGGTGTATCGATGGCGATGGCTTTGTCAGGCCTGAAGGAAGGTGACACCTGCACATCTATCGTATCATCCTCCCTGATGCGCCTGTGGTATTCCAGGTCATCCGTCGGGTCGTCCGTCGTGCCGAGGAACTTCACTTTCTGGCTCTCCAGTATGCTTCTCGGCTTCAGCGCCTCCCCTTTCAGCATATCATTCGCCTTTTCATAGATCGCATCGGCACTCTTTGGCGACAGCAGGTCGCTGATGCCGAAGAATGTCTTAAGCTCAAGCTGCGTCCAGTGCAGCAGCTGATTCCCGAAGAGCTGGGGTACTGTTTCTGCGAATGCATCGAACTTGGCCTTCTCGTCCGCATCCCCTGTTATCCTTTCCTCGTCGATGCCGGCTGCCCGCATGGCGCGCCATTTGTAATGGTCTCCACCGAGCCATACTTCGGTAATGGAACGGTAGTTCTCATTGTCATAGATTTCTTTCGGGTTGAGGTGGTTGTGATAATCGATGATGGGCAGGTCTTTGGCCACATCATGATACAGCCACTTTGCGGTCTCTGTAGTAAGCAGGAAATCCTTGTCGATCATTTATATCTCTCCTATTCCTTTATTGATGGCTTATGTCAGGTTGAACAGTTCCGGCAGGAACATGCTCAGAACCGGCGTAAACGTCACGATCAGCAGCATGATGAACAGTACGATGAAGAATGGGATCAGGACCGGTACGACCTTTTCTATCCGTATGTCTGCCACACTCGCGCCGACGAACAATGCAGATCCGACAGGCGGTGTGATGTTGCCGATGCACAGGTTGAACGTGATGATGATGCCGAAGTGGATCGGATCGATGCCCATATCCATCGCAATCGGCAGGAAGATCGGTGTAAATATCAGCACCGCCGGCGTGATGTCCATGAATGTTCCGATGACGAGCAGGATGACCGTCATGAGAAGCAGGATGATGATCGTATTATCCGTCAGGGACAGCAGGGAACTGCTGATGGCGTTCGGCAGCCCTGTATAGGACATGACCAGTGAGAAGAGTCCTGAAACGGTGATCAGCAGCAGGATCATCCCGGTGATTTCGACCGTCTCCCTGAGTATGTTCGGAATTTCCCTGATCTTCAGGTTCCTGTAGATCATCGAGAGTATTGTAGCGTAGACCACAGCCACCGCTGCGCCTTCCGTTGCTGTGAAGATGCCGGCCACGATGCCGCCGATGACGATGACGATGAGCAGCAGGCTCGGAATCGCATCGAGTGTAAGGTACAACTTGTCGCGCCAGGCGATCTTATCGGAAACCGGATACTTGTATTTCTTCGCCAGTACATAGGCGACGATCATTGTCGCGAATCCCCAGAGGATGCCCGGAATGTATCCGGCCATGAAGAGGGCAGCGATGGATGTGCCGCCACTGACGAGCGAGTAGACGATCAGTATGGACGTCGGTGGAATGATCAGTCCCGCAGGTGCGGATGCGATGTTGACCGCCGCTGCATATTTGCGGTCATAGCCGCTGTTCAGCTGCATCGGCGTCATGATGCGTCCCATGGCCGCAGCAGAGGCCACGCTGGACCCTGCGATCGAACCGAAAAGCATATTGCCGACAACATTCGTATGTGCCAATGACCCCGGCATCCTGCCGACGAGCACTTTGGCGAAGTTGATCAGCTTGAATGCGATGCCCCCGTTGTTCATGATGATGCCTGCAAGCACGAACAAAGGTACAGCGAGCATCGTGAAACTGTCCATCTCGGTGACGAGGCGCTGGGCACCGGTAAGTATCGTCGTATCGAATGGCATGATGAGCATGAGTGTAAAGAGCGAACTCAGCAGGATGGAAATGGCGATCGGGAAGCCGATTGCCAGGAACAGAAGCAGCAATCCGAAGATTACGATTCCCGATAGTACTGTCAAACTCATAGACTTTTCACATCCTCATTCTCTTTTTTCGCAACTCTTTCAATGTTCATGATGTTATATATCGTATAGAACAGCGTGACCACCCCAGAAACCGGCAGCGCCGCATAGACGAAGCCCATGGATATGCCTGTGGCTGGTGCGATCTGCGGAGCCGTAAGCATTGTGATGCGGATGCCGCCGTAGATGAAGACAATCGCTGCCGTAAGCAGAATCGCAATCTGTGCCAGGTATGTCAATGCCACTTGCGTATTCCAGCCCATCCTTTCCCGGACGAACAGGATCGCGATGTGTTTATTTTTACCGAAGACATAGGCTGCAGCGAGGAGTGTGAACCATATCAATGTGTACCTGATGATCTCTTCACTCATCGTGCTCGGGTTGTTCAATATATATCTCGCGATGACCTGCCAGATCGAGAGCAGTGTCATGGAAATGATCGCAACACTTGCGAAAGCGAGGATGACGGTATCCACTATACGTTTAGCTTTCTTCATCAGAATCTCCTCCCTTGAACAGTTCATAGATCGGCCCCATCGTCTCGTCTGCCTTCATTTCGTCATGGAGCGGCTGGACAGATTCGATGAAGGAGGACTTGTCCACCTCATGGAACTCTACACCCATTTCATTCTGCGCCTCTTCCGCTGCCGCCTCAGTCGCTTCATTCCATACGACTTCGTGGAAGGCATTCGCAGCCTCCGCAGAATCATGGATGATCTGGCGCTGTGCTTCAGTCATACGGTCCAGTCTATGCTTGTTCATGATGAGCATATCCGGGACAATCGCATGCTCTGTATACATCCAGTGGTCAGCCACTTCCCCGTGCTTCGAGCTGACAAGGGAAGTCAGGTTGTTCTCGGCTGCATCAATGATGCCCGACTGGAGTGATGTATACACTTCTCCATATGCCATAGGCGTCGGCGTTCCACCGAGTGCATCAATCATCGCCACACTTGTGGCACTTGGCTGCACGCGCACCTTGAGCCCGGACATATCCTCCGTATTCTCGACGACGCGGTCCCTTGTATAGAGACTCCGGCTGCCCGCATCGAAGTATGTAAGGCCGACGAATCCGATATCTTCAGAAGAATTGTAGATAACATCCGTAATTTCAGGATCCGACATCTTCTCCTTGAACTCATCCGTATCTTCAAAGAGGTAAGGCAGACCGAAGATCGAGTACTCGGGACGGAAGCTCTCAAGCGCCCCCGCGCTGACTTTCGTGACATCCACTGCACCCGTCTGCGTCAGCTCGATGACCTCGCGCTCATCCCCAAGCTGTCCATTCGCATAGAGCGTCATAGTCATCTCCCCGTCGGACCGCTCTTCCACTTCCTCCTTGAATTTCTCCAGGGATTTATGTACCGGGTGGTCCGTAGGATGATTATGCGCAAGTATCATGTTGTGCCCATCTCCGGCTGCAGACGATGCATTGGAGCATGCACCAAGCAGGAGGAGGATGGATACGCTTACAAAAAGCACAAAATATTTTCTCATTTCATTAACCGCTCCCGTATCTTTTTAATTAGTTTAATAGTACAACTAATTAACGAATAAATCAATGTAAAATCAAAATTAATGGAATAAAGTTAGTTTTCTGGTTAAACAATAGATAATTTTAAAATTGATATTATTGAATTTAATATATATCAATTGTAAATTTTCAAAAAACTCATTGACACCGCTTTCAAGGAATATATATAATGGGTGTGTGTTCGAATATCATATACATGTACGATATAAGTACATCGGAGGTGGAGCATGAGTAATATTTCAAAAGTGGACATACATATCTGTGATTTGCCTACCATAAGGCCACATAAGCTTGCGATGACAACCATCACTACCCAAGCCATCGTTATTGGTCTCATCACTGACAGTGAGGGAAGGCAGGGGATTTCGGAAGTCGCTACCATTGGTGGAGCTTCCTATGGGGAAAGCACTGTAGAGGCGATAAAGGCAAATATTGACGCCTACATCACCCCGCATCTCATCGGCAGAAACCCACAAAACTTCAATCGGATCATGAATGACATTTCAAAACAGGTCAGAGGAAATAACTTCGCTAAATGTGTCATAGAAGCCGCATTGATCGACCTTGCAGCCAAACAATTGGAAGTGCCTGCCTATACTCTTATAGGCGGTAAAATTCATGACGGCCTCCCTCTTGCCTGGACACTGGCCAGTGGGGATACATCCAAAGATATCGAAGAAGCAAAAGAGATGCTTCACCAGAAACGGCATAACATTTTCAAACTGAAGATTGGCGGCGGTGACCCAGATCAAAATGTTCATCATGTCGGAGAAATCATCAAAGCAGTAGGGAAAGAATCACGAATTACCGTAGACATCAACCAAGCATGGGATGAATACACGGCATTGAAGCAAATAAAAGCTCTGGAGGAAATGGGCGTTTCCATGATTGAACAGCCCCTTCCCACCTGGAACTACGAGGGGATGGCCAGATTGACCGAACGGTTTGATGTCTCCATCTTGGCTGATGAAGCAGCGACTTCGTTGGAAGATACCTATCGTCTGATCAAGCAACGAGCTGGAGACGCCATTGCTTTGAAGCCTGCCAAGCACGGCGGGGTGCTTGCCACTCAAAAGATTGCCGGTATAGCCGAAGCTTCCGGCATCGGCCTGTACGGCGGCACCATGATTGAATCTTCTCTTGGCAATGCCATCGCGGCAACCGTCTACTCTACCATTCCTGAACTCAAATTCGGCACTGAAATATTCGGCCCTCTTCTATACAGGGACCGCCTTACGACAGAAGATATAGAAGTCAAAGATTTCAAAATCCATATTCCTGATGAAATTGGGTTCGGAGTCACACTTGATATGGAAAAACTGGAACATTATAAACGATAAAAGGAGGGATTTAATGAACTTGATTTCCAGATTCAGCAATGCAGTGTGGGGGGACCACAACCAGACTAAGGACATTTTTCTGTTCACCCAACTGAGAAGAAGAAAGAAAGAAAATATTGAATTACCACGCCAGAAAAAGTCCTACACTAAAAGTCAGTTCGTCGGGCTCATACTTGGACCACTAGCTTTTCTGCTGGTGATGTTCGTCCTTCCTCTTGAAGGATTATCCTCCCCTGGACGTGCTGTGCTGGCGTTTGCCGCCTGGCTTGCAATATGGTGGATTCTCGAGGCCATGCCTCTTGGCATCACTTCCTTGCTGCCCTTGGCACTCATGCCTGTACTTACACCCGTAGACAGTGGAACGGTCGCTTCCGCTTATGGCGATCCGCTCATTTTCCTGTTCCTGGGTGGTTTCACAATCGCGCTTGCAATGGAGAAATGGAATCTTCATGAACGTATCGCCCTCACCATCATCAGCATGGTGGGCGCAAGCCTTTCCGGACTGATACTCGGCTTCGCACTGGCGACAGGTTTCCTATCAATGTGGGTATCAAATATGGCAACGATCATGCTGATGATTCCTATAGGTACCGCCATCATTGCCAAAGTTGCAGAACTGATGAAGCAGGATGGTGTGCATACTGAAGATGAGGAAAATAAGTTCACGAAATCCATCATCTTTGCCATTGGCTTTGGAGGAACAATCGGAGGTAGTGCCACACTCATAGGCACCCCTACAAATCTGATCCTCGCCAGTATGACAGGAGAACTGCTCGGCTATGAAATCCCATTTGGGACTTTTCTCCTCTTCGCCTTTCCACTGACTGCCATCCTTATGGTGGTATTCATCATGTATCTGACGAAAGTCGCATATCCGATGAAAGTCAAGACAATCAGTAAAGGGAAAGAGTTCGTGTTGGAGAGGAAAGCGGAGCTTGGCAAAGCTTCTTTTGAAGAAAAGGTCGTACTGGCCATCTTCATCTTCACGGCATTCATGTGGTTGACGCGGACATTCATATGGACTGACATCATACCTGGAATAAATGACACGATGATTGCCATGATATCAGCCATGCTTCTGTTCCTTATCCCTTCGAAAAATAAAAAAGGAACACGGATACTCGAGTCGGATACACTCGCAAAAATGCCATGGGGAGTCCTGCTTCTGGTCGGAGGTGGTCTTGCACTCGCTACAGGGTTTACAGGGACGGACCTTGCCGACTGGATGGGTGGTCAACTGATGAATCTTGAAAGTGCTCCGCTCATAATCATCATCGCCGTCAGTGCCCTGCTCAGCATCCTGATGACACAGATGGCACCGAACACAGCGACTGTGACCATCCTGCTGCCCATCACTGCCGCCCTTGCAACAGCAATCAACGTCCATCCGCTGCCCATCATGGCAGCGACAGCCCTTGGAGCTGGCTTTGCATTCATGCTTCCAATAGGAACCCCTTCAAATGCACTTATTTATGCAACAGGAAAAATCACCATCGTAGACATGCTGCGCAAAGGCACATGGTTGACTATGGCAGCAGTGGTGCTCATCGTCATCTTCGTCTACTATATAATGCCATTCATGTTCGGGATTGATAAATTTTCTGCATAGCAGTTGATTTTCATATATTAAAATATACTATCTGAGGAGAGATATTATGACACAAGAAATGACAAAACACTTGCCTACCACAAAAAATGAAAGGGTTGAAGAGGTTTTCGATCTATTCATCAAGCACATGCAGGCTTTCCTGGAAGAAGCCAAGCTGAACCATGAAGAGTATACAAACTTCGTCAACTGGGCAGACCGCCTGGGCAAATCTGGGGAACTTCCACTCTATGCCGATGTATTCCTGGAAACACACGTCCTGCAGGCGATGTACACGGAACTGCCAGGCACACAGCCTTCATTGCTCGGCCCCTATTATGTAGATGACGCGCCGTTCGTTGAGGCAGATGAAGAGGGCATCATTGACCTGCCTAAACGCGAAAATGAACCAGGCGATGTTCTCTACTTCTCCGGAACAGTCAAAAGTGTCGAGGGTGAACCATTGGCAAATGCTGAGGTTGACTATTGGCAGAATGACAACTCGGCAAAGTATTCCAACTTTGATTCAGATGCCCCAGATTATAATCTGCGCGGCCGTTTCAAAACCGATGAAAATGGCAAATTCACTGTCAAGACCATCCAAGCCGTGCCTTATCCGATTCCTGACCAGGGTCCTACAGGAGAATTCCTCGGCTATATGGAACAGCACCCTATGCGTCCTGCCCACCTGCATATCATGTTTAAGGCACCGGGCCATGAGACACTGATCACACAAGTATTCTTTGAAGGCGACGAATGGATGGAAACGGATGTAGCAGAAGGTGTACGCGATGAACTCATTACACAACTGCAGGAAAAAGATGGGTATAAAGAAGCCCAGCTTGAGTTTGTAATGCGTAAAGACCAATAGTTCCAAATGGGCATGGAGACCATGCCCATTTCATATTTTATATTTGGAGGAATCATAATGAGAGAATTACCACAGCCTGAACTGAAGCTCCTTGGACACATGGAGCTTTCTGTAGCCAAACCCCATCTCCCAGGAAAGACACCTATCGGCACCCGTCGCATCATCCAAGTGACAGGTGGAAAGTTTGAAGGCGAATATTTCAACGCCACAGTCCTGCCAGGCGGGGATGACTGGATTACCGTACGGGAAGACGGCACAATCATCCAGGATGTGAGAATCACCCTGGAAACGGATGACAATGAAATTATACTCATGACCTACAGAGGCATACGTACAGGGCCTGCCGAAGTGCTCTCCCGGTTGGACCAGGGCGAGAATGTGGATCCGGATGAATATTATTTCCGTACCAGTCCCGTGTTTGAAACCGCCAGTGAAAAATATCATTGGCTGAACAATCGTATATTCATCTCCAACGGCATCCGTCTGCCCGAAGGAGTAAGCTACTCAATATATACTGTGGAATAGGTGATTATATGACAGAGAAGATTGCACTTGAAAATAAACAATTGAACATCCATCCTGTAAAGAACGCAGACAGCCCCCCACTTGTGGTACTGATTCACGGCCTTACCGGAAACTATCTGCAGATGCATCATTTCCAGTCCCACCTTTCAGACCGCTATGACACAGTCAGTTATGATCTCAGTGGCCGCGGTGACAGCGACCTTCAAAAGGCACCAACGGATATTCATCAGCACACCGATGACCTGATGCAGTTCCTCAATAAAACGGACTACAGCACATTCATCCTCATCGGTTATTCCATGGGTGGATATATCGCCCTGGAAGCTGCTGCAAAAATGAAGGGGATTGAAAAAGTCATCCTGCTCGACGGCGGAGGAGAAGCGGGTGAGAATACATCGAACCTTGTTCTTCCATCCCTTGGCAGACTGGATAAAAAATTTGAATCTGTTGATGCCTACAGGGAAATGATGCAGCAATCATATGGCGCCCTCGGTGTAGAGTGGTCCAGTATCATGGATAAGGTCATTGAACATGAAGTGGAAAACATAGATGGGACCGTCCAACATAAATCAGACTATTCATTGACGAAGCAGGATTTCGAGAGCTTCTATGAATTCCCGCATGCTGATGTATACAAAAACGTGAAAGCGCCGGTATTTCTGATTATCTGTACAGGAGCTATCAAGGACGGCATTCCACTTTTCAGTAAAGACGGATATGATAAAATGCTCTCCACTGTTCCTTCAATAAAATCCAGCACATATGATATCAACCATTATGAAATTGTCTTCAATGAACAAAATGATTTAAATCAAGAAATAGATGACTTTTTGAAAAAGGAGTGACACCATGGAATCGAAAATTTCGAATATAGAATCAGCATTGGAATCCGTCAAAGATGGTGACATCCTGATGGTCGGTGGCTTTGGACTGATCGGGGCGCCTTTGTCGCTCATCGATCATCTGACTACAGTGAACTTAAGAGATTTGACCGTCATCAGCAATAATGTCGGAGAAGCAGGGAAAGGCCTCGGACTTCTTCTTGATCAAGGGAAGTTGAAAAAAGCAGTCGGCTCCTACTTCACGAGCAATCGAGAAGTTGCAAAGTGGTACAATGCCGGAAAGCTTGAACTCGACCTGCTTCCTCAAGGAACTCTGAGCGAAGCCATCCGTGCCGGGGGTGCCGGACTCGGGGGGTTCTATACTAAAACGGGGGTCGGTACGGACCTTGCGAAAGGGAAAGAGACAAAAGAGATAGACGGGGAAACCTATCTTTTCGAAAAATCCCTGAAAGCTGACGTGGCACTAATCCGAGCCCATAAAGCAGATAAACTTGGAAACCTGGTCTATTATAAGACAGCCCGCAACTTCAACCCGATGATGGCGACAGCAGCAAAATATGTTGTTGCGGAAGTTGATGAAATAGTTGAACCTGGGGAACTTAATCCTGAGGAAGTCGTGACACAGCATCTGTATGTCGATAAAATTGTACTGGCTGAACAGATTCTTACGAAAGATGGGGTGATCCATAAATGAGTATGAAAGAGATGATAGCAGAACGTGCTGCCCATGCCCTTGAAGAATACTCTATCGTCAATCTTGGTATCGGGGTGCCCACCCTGGTTGCCAACTACCTGGATAAAGAAAAATACTACCTTCATACGGAAAATGGACTGCTTGGCGTCACATCCGTAGATGAAGAAGACATTGACCCGAATCTGGTCAATGCAGGCAAACTGCCAGTAGGAGAAGCTGTAGGAGCAAGCTATTTCCATAGCGCCGATTCCTTTGCGATGATTCGTGGATCCCATGTGGATGTTGCCATCCTCGGTGTGCTCCAGGTTGATGAGAGCGGCCAGGTGGCAAACTGGGCAATCCCCGGAAAAGATATCATTGGTGTTGGAGGTGCGATGGACCTTCTGGTCGGAGCGAAGAAGGTCATCATTACAACAAACCACACTGCGAAAGACGGCTCTCCAAAGTTCTTGAAAGAATGCACATATCCCATCACTTCGACCAGGAAGGTTGACATGATCATTACAGACCTGGCGGTCTTTGAAAGAACGGGAGATGTATTCGAGTTGATCGAACTGATGGGTGATACGACCCTTGAACAAGTTGAACAGAATACCGAAGCTCATTTCACAGTCAATGAAGAGCTTAAAAGGAGTTTGCAATCATGAAGGAAGTTGTTATCGTTGATGCCGTGAGGACACCTATCGGCAGGTATAAAGGTGCACTCAAATCCGTTCGGCCTGATGATCTTGGTGCAGCGGTGATCAAAGCCCTCGTAGATAGAAACCCGCTCCTTGATGTCAATCAGATAGACGAGGTCATATTCGGAAATGCCAATGGTGCAGGTGAAGAGAACAGGAATGTTGCACGTATGTCCACTCTTATTGCGGGATTGCCTGAAACAGTGAGCGGTACAACAGTCAACCGGCTTTGCGGTTCCAGCCTGGACACTGTATCGATGGCTGCCCGCTCAATCCTGACTGGAGAAATAGATGTCGCAATTGCCGGTGGTGTGGAAAGCATGTCCCGTGCTCCTTTCGTCATGCTCAAACCAGAAAAGGAATATCCGCGCGGAAACATGGAACTCGTCGATACGACCATCGGCTGGCGCTTCCCACACCCCAAAATCGAAGAGGAATATGGTATTGACTCCATGCCCCAGACTGCTGAGAATGTTGCGCAACGTTATTCCATTTCAAGAGAAGACCAGGATAATTTTGCGTATGAAAGTCAGAAGCGGGCGAAGGCGGCTATGGAAGCGAAAAAATTCAAGCAGCAAATGATACCTATCACAATTACGGATAGAAAAGGCAACGAAACGATTGTCGATACGGACGAACATCCACGTCCCGAAACTACACTGGAAAAGCTTGGACAGCTCCGCCCCATCTTCAAAAATGGTACTGTCACAGCAGGCAACGCCTCGGGAGTGAATGATGGCGCCAGTGCACTGCTGGTCATGTCCAGGGAAAAGGCCGACGCACTCGGCCTCGAACCTCTCGTGAAGTATGTATTCTCATCGACAGCCGGTGTAGAACCTTCCGTCATGGGACTTGGGCCGATCAATTCCACCAGGAAGCTCCTTGAGAAGACGGGGCGGTCTGTTGAAGACATCGGCCTTGTAGAACTGAATGAAGCCTTCGCTTCTCAGTCACTGGAATGCATCAACCAGCTCGGGCTGGACCAATCCATCGTCAACGTCAATGGTGGTGCCATCAGTTTTGGCCATCCCCTTGGGGCAAGTGGCGCACGCATCCTGACAGACCTCATCTATGAGATGAAACGCCGGGGGACCAGGACCGGCCTTGCCACGATGTGTATCGGTGTCGGTCAGGGCATATCCCTCATGGTCGACAATATCGAGTAAATAATAAAGAGCTCTGCGAAAATCGCAGAGCTCTTTTAAAATGGCAATTCTATTTCCGTATTTTTACTGATAAGGTCTGCCGTTCTAAGAAGCGGTTCGAGATATTCTTCCACCATTTCCTCACGGCTAGTGATGGAGGAGTTAGTCGAACAGTTTATGGCTGCAATCACTTCTCCACGCATGTTGCGGATTGGTGCTGCAATCGACATGAGACCGATCTCCAGCTGGTTTTCACTGATGGCCCACCCCCGTTCCCTTATCATTTCAAATTCTTTCCTCAATTCGTCTTCTTGATGGACGGTATACGGCGTCAATGGCTTGAGGTCGGCTTTGCTGAAATAATCATCAAGCGCTTCTTCGTCCAGATGCGCGAGCAGCACCTTGCCCATCGAGGTTGCGAAAGCCGGCAGATGAGTCCCTATATTCAAGGAGATCTTCATGATTTTATTTGCCGGCACACGACCGATATAGATAATTTCCTCGTTCACGAGCTTGGCGATTGAACTCGATTCATTCGTCTGCTTCGACAGGTCCCTGAGAAGCGTCGTAGTTATTTCCCAACTGTCACGTGCAGTCATGTAGGAATACCCAAGGGAAAGCACTTTAGGGGTCAGATAAAACCTGTTGTCCAGCATCTGGGCATAGCCCAGGTTGACCAGTGTTATCAGTGCCCGCCTTGCGGTAGGACGTGAAATCCCGACACTTTTTGCAGCACTGGATATCGTCAGATACTCTTGCCCATTGAAGGCTTCTATTACTTTAAGTCCTTTTTCCAAAGTTTGAAGATGATCCGCATTATATTCAATCTTTTCGTTCACCATAATTTTCACCCTGATCTTTGTACGTATATTGTAAGTTTGTACTAATATTATATCACATTTCTTATCCTTTTCTTTTTCTACTTTAATATAATTCAACATTTTATTAAAATGATATAATACATTAAAATACGAAAGGAATGAAAAAATGGAGCCGGGCTACACTGCTGAGAAGGAAATACAGATCATGTATGCAGATACGGATATGATGGGTGTCATCTACCACGGCAATTACCTGAAATGGTTTGAGGTGGGACGCATGCAGCTCATCGAGGACATCGGCTACGACTATGTCGCGATGGAGCGCGAAGGATACTACGCTCCCGTCTATAATGTCGACGTCACCTACAAGAAAGCATTGAAATACGGGGACCGTGCTTCGGTACGTACATGGATCGAAGAGAATACCGGAATACGGACGACATATGGCTACCAGGTCGTCAACGCTGCTGGAGAAGTATGTACGGAAGGGACAACCACCCACATCGTCGTCAAAAAAGTGGACGGCGAATTCAAACCGGTTCCCTTCAAGAAAATCTTCCCGGAATGGTTCAGGAAATACGAAGAGATAAAAGTGGAGAAATGAATAGAACGTCCCCGGATGCACTACATCTGGGGACGTTCTATTTTGTTATATGGGATGATGACCTGGCCTATACATATTCTTCATATTCATTCGGATGCTGGTCCTCCACCCTGCCCGGCTCTCCTTTGTCCAGGGCATCTATCGCTTCGAGGTCTTCCTCCGTCAATTCGAACCCGTACACATCGAGGTTCTCCCACTGGTGGGCTTTGGAATCGGATTTCGGTATGACCAGGACCCCGTTCTGAACATTCCATCGTATGATGACCTGCGCCGGGGACTTGGCATATTTATCGGCGATTTCCTTTATCACCGGGTTTTCAAGAACATCATTGATCTTTCGTCCGAATGGACTCCACGCCTCGGTCAGTATGCCATGCTTTTTGTTCGTTTCAACCAGTTCCTTATTGTTGAAATATGGGTGGCGTTCAATCTGGTTGGTTGCTGGTGTGACACCGGTTTCGTCGATGAGGCGCTCGAGGTGTTCGGCGAGGAAGTTCGATACTCCGATGGTCTTGATCAGCCCGAACTTCTGGGCGTCGATCAGTGCCTGCCATGCCTCGACATATTTATCCTGTTTCGGCAAAGGCCAATGGACGAGGTATTTATCGAAGTAATCGATACCGATACGGTACAGCGACTCCTGGATCATCATTATTGCCTTATCATAGTCATGCGCCGAGCCCGGAAGCTTGGAACTGATGATCAGCTGTTCGCGCGGCACATCTGTACGTCGGATGGCTTCTCCCACCGCCCCTTCATTGTTGTAGTTCGTGGAGGTGTCGATGAGGCGGTAGCCGTTCTCTTCAATGGCCGTCACAATACTGTTCACACCTTTGGCCCCTCGTATATTCACCGTGCCCAGGCCAATCTCCGGCAATGTACTGCCATCATTAAGGTCATATTTTCTATTCAACATCTATATCCTTCCTTTCTGTACCCTCTGCACTTCTCTTCTCCCGAGAACTTTGACGACGATTGAATCGAGCAGTTCCGCCACTTCATACTTCAGCGCCAGTTCCGCTATGAAAGTATGGATTTCATTAATATCGCGAGTCTCCTGCAGCTCCTGATAACGCGTATGCTCCCCTTCATCCGTCTCATTCATGAACCGTTCCCATACCATCTTCATATAAGCCTGCATATTTTCCGGCTCGTATTCCATATCATATGCCTGATCAAGCAGCCTTCTGAATTCGCTGACCGACATACGGGTTCCTGATTCAAGCAGGTTCTGCACCTGATCATGGAGTTCCGGACTTTTCATCAGTATGAAAAGTTCTTCTTCTCTCCAGAGTTCCTCGAGCATTCCGAATTTCTCCTGATCAAGTTCCGCTTCCTCCATGCGTCCGAGAAAAGACCGCCTGTATAGGAAATGGCGGAGCAGAGGAATTTCTCCGTTTGGATCACGGCCGAATGGCGCATTCATCGTGTCCATGAACTTTATTTCCTGACCGGCCGGTTCCTGATCCACTGAAATGTGTCCGAGATGCATTTCACCTTCCGGCTGGTATTCCGTCACATGTCCATCCTTCTCGGCATAAAGTTCTATATTGCTCGTCTGGGGGTCATAGTCCAGGCGGAATTTGAGTGGATCTTCCCCATAACTTTGCGCTGTATAATATTTATAGTCCATATCCGTCCGCTTTGGAAGCCACTTCAGTATCGTATCCAGATCGCGGTAGAGTCGGCCTGGCCAGAATATGCTGAAGAATCGACCTGCCGACTTATCATTCAAATATACTCCGATGTTCAACATCACACTGGTCACTTCCGCTGCCGTGCCCAATGGAAAGTAGGGGAAATTGACTCCGATGATATCAACCGGCCTCAATCGATGATGAAACCTGACCGAACATCCCTTGATGTTCACCAGTTCATCCGGCATCTTTTCCGAAGTCGCTGCATTCGAGAGCCGGACGGTTGCTTTCGTGACATCTCCGAATATTTCCCTGCCTTCTTCATTCAGATATACATCTGCTTCATGATGACCGCCGTTCCCATGGGCCCTTCTTGCTCCTGGATCATGGACATCAAACCTTTCAATCAGATCGATGATGACATCTGCCGATGTTTTCATGAAAGTCCCTCCCTTTGACTTCTCTCTCTTTAAATTCACCTTTTGCACATTTTCTAAACCAAAGAGGAGCCTCTGCGGCTTCATCTGTGCACCTTTAATCCTCTCCATCACAATACTATCCATAAAATATGCCAAATATTTTTATAATCATTTCATCATCCCGCCCCATTTGATATATAATCATGCTTGGGTGATAAATATGGAAAAACAAAGGGAAAAAAAAGACTTCAACATATTCATGGCACTATTGCCGCTGCTGCTCATGATTACAGCAATGGGAACGGCGGTCATCTGGCTGGAACAGGACCCACATCTGCCGCTCATTTTTGGTACCGCTTCCGCAGCGATTGTGGCCATGCTCTACGGATATAAATGGAAAGAAATCGAGGATATGATGTATAAGGGCATCCGCCTGGCACTGCCGGCAATCGTCATCATCATACTCGTCGGCCTCGTCATCGGTTCATGGATCGGCGGGGGCATCGTCGCCACAATGATCTACTACGGCCTGGCGCTGATCAGTCCGGCGCTGTTCCTGGTCACGATCACAGTGCTCTGTGCGATTGTGGCACTGTCCATCGGCAGCTCCTGGTCCACGATGGCAACGGTCGGCGTCGCAGGGATGGGCATCGGCATGAGCATGGGGATTCCGCCGGCGATGGTAGCAGGTGCAGTCATATCCGGCTCCTATTTCGGCGACAAGATGTCCCCGATGTCGGATACGACGAACCTTGCTTCGGGCCTCACGAATACGGATCTTTTCGTACATATCAAGCACATGTTCTATACGACCATTCCGGGGCTCATCATCGCACTGACGGCCTTCTTCTTCCTCGGCCGCCAATTCGGAGGCCAGGGCAATGCCAATGATGCTGAGATTGCCGGTATGATGCAGTCGCTTGATGGACAGTTCATCATTTCTCCGTGGCTCCTGCTCGTTCCGCTTGCAGTCATCGTATGCATCGCTTTCAAGATGGCGGCCATCCCTGCACTGATCGTCGGCATCGTCCTAGGCTTCCTCTGCCATATCATTGTACAGGGCGGAGACCTGGGGACTGCGATCGCCACATTGCAGGGTGGCTATGTCATCGAATCCAATAACGATATGATCAATGAACTATTCAACAACGGCGGCCTCGAATCAATGATGTATACGGTATCGATGACCATCGTGGCCATGACCTTCGCCGGCATCCTGGAGTACAGCGGCATGCTGCAGGCCATTATGAAACAGGTCATCAAAATAGCCAAAGGGACACTCGGCATCGTCACTTCGACGATCGTCGCTGCGTTCGCAACGAATGCAACGTGTTCGGAGCAATATATATCCATCGTCGTCCCTTCACGAATGTTTTTGCGGACCTATATCGAAAAGAACCTGCACTCGAAGAACCTTTCACGTGCACTTGAAGATGGTGGCACACTGACCTCCGTCTTCATCCCGTGGAATACATGCGGTGTCTTCATCTATGGCGTGCTCGGTGTCGCAGCCTGGGAATATGCGCCTTACGCGATATTCAATCTGGTCGTGCCGTTCATCTCCATCCTCCTTGCCGCCACAGGCATCGGCATCGAAAAGATATCCGATGAGGAGCGGGAGGACTTCTTGGACAAGCATTATGGTGAAGAGAAAACGAAGGAATCATTGACTCCTGAAACGGTGTAGTTGAGGAGAGGGGTCGCTTAACTCGCCATCGTTTCACGTGCGACGGTGAATTGGACCTCCAACTTGCCATCGTTTCGCGTGCGATGGTGAATTAGACAGACACACCCTAGCTAAATTTATAAAACGCAAAAGAAGCTGCGGACTCCAGCAAGGATTCCGCAGCTTTTCTGATGCTTTCTACTATAATGTGTCTTCCACTGGTGTGTCGCCTTCGTGGAGATAATAAGTCTTACCTTCCGGCTTGTTTGTGTCTACGATGTGGGCCAGTACATTTGCTACGTCTTCCCTAGGAATCTCAGCGATTTCAGTGCCGCCTTCAAAGAGTCTGACTTTGCCTGTGCCCGAATCGTTCGTCAGCATACCTGGACGAAGGATGGTGAAATCAAGTCCTGAAGCTTTGAGATGCTCATCTGCACGGTGTTTGGCATACAGGTAATGCTGCATCTGATCAGCATCTTTAGGTGCGTCTGCACCCATGGAACTGAGCATGACGAAGTGTTTGACACCGGCTTTTTTTGCATTGTCCACGGATTCTATCGCGCCTTCCTGGTCGATCAGCACGGTCATATCGGCTCCTGTGTCGCCACCGGACCCTGCTGCGAATACAACGGAATCAACGTCTTCGAATGCATGGGAGAAGTCTTTCTGCAGGTCACCGAGCACCGTATCGATACCCTTCTCCTTGAACTGTTCCACCTGTTCTTCCTTGCGGACCATCGCAACAGGCTGATGACCCTTATCTTTCAGCTTTTCTACAAGTTGATGGCCGACCTGGCCATTTGCACCAATAACAAGTACTTTCATGTAGTAATTCCTCCTTGTCTAATCCGTTATCTATACCCATATGGGGAGGGGGTGTTAAACATGAAGTTCATTTCGTTCTATCCGAGTGCGACATCGAGGATCATCATGAGGGTGAAGCCGAGCATGAGACTCATGGCGGCAAGGTCGGAATGGCCGTTTTCCTGTGTACTTGGGATGACTTCTTCGACGACGACAAAGATCATCGCACCTGCACCAAGTGCGAGCGCGTACGGCAGAACCGGATCCAAGAATGAAATGGCGAGGACCCCGATGACCGCTGAGATCGGCTCGACAACAGCCGACATCCAGCCCAGGAAGAAACTTTTCGTACGTGACATCCCCTCACCACGGAGCGGCATGGCGACAGCCATGCCTTCCGGGATATTCTGGATACCGATACCAAGCGCTAAAGTAGCGGCTCCTGCTGCCATGGCGGCCCCTTCCCCATTGGCGGAGACGGCGCCGAATGCGATACCGATGGCGAGGCCTTCCGGGATGTTGTGCAATGTCAGGGAAGAGACGAGCAGTGTGCTCCGCCTCTTCTTCTCGGCACGCCACCCCTCCATCCTGTCTTCAGGCGCATTCCTATGCGCGTGAGGGATCAGCTGGTCGAATGCGTATATGAACAGTCCGCCGAGCAGAAACCCAACGGCTGGAGGGAACCACTCACCGATGAAGTGGTTCTGGCTGTGTTCAATTGCGGGAGCAAGCAAAGACCAGAAGCTCGCTGCAATCATGACACCGCCGGCAAAGCCGAGCATCGTATCGAGGAATTTTTCATTCACTTCTTTTGTGAAAAACACGACGGCTGCACCAAGTCCTGTCGTAATCCATGTGAACAGTGTGGCTAAGAGTGCCTGCAGCCACGGGTCGAACCCCATAAATGTATCTATCATTTTTCTTTTCCTTTCAATTATCCGGATGTTCTTATGGAAATCATACTCCATTATGGCGTATAGTATCTATAATATGATTCATTCCATGTTCACTCAATACCACATCGACCAACTGCTGAAACGGAGGGAGCATAATGAAAGCCAGTCTCGCCCCTGTAATCATTCTCATCGCCGCAATACTATGGGGGACTGTAGGTACAGCGAAGATATACCTGCCGCAAGGCGTCGACAGCATATCGATCGGAGCCATGCGTCTGATCATCGGCAGCCTCGTCCTCCTCATCATCGCCCGGCTGCTCGGGCAGCTGACCTTCAGGGGATGGCCTGTAAAAATCGTGCTCACCGCCGGACTTGCCATGGCACTCTTCCAGCCCTTCTTCTTCAATGCAGTCACACTCACCGGTGTCGCAGTCGGTACGGTCGCCTCAATCGGCAGCGCGCCCGTGTTCTCAGGGCTGATCGAATGGCTGTTCTTCAAAGTCCGTCCCGGTCGTGTATGGTGGGTTTCCACCACCCTTGCCATCACAGGATGTGCCATCCTGATGTTCAACACGGGATCGATCACCGTCGATCCACTCGGCATCCTTTCCGGTCTTGGAGCGGGCATATCCTTCGCCAGCTATACGATAATGAACTCCAGGCTTGTGCAGAACCATCATCCAATCGCCACTGCCGCCATCGTCTTTACGATCAGCGCACTGATGCTCACGCCATTCCTGATGCTCAATGACCAGTCTTGGATGATAACCCCAAGCGGCATCTCCGTGGCCCTCTACATCGGCCTGTTCGGCACGGGGCTCGCCTATTTCCTGTTCGCCTATGGCCTGAAATATGTAAAGTCCTCTTCCGCCGTCACACTCGCACTCGCCGAGCCATTGACCGCCTCCCTGCTCGGGGTGCTGTTTGTCGGGGAAGTGCTTGCGCTCTGGTCCTGGGTCGGCCTCCTCATGCTCCTGATGGGACTCGCCATCCTGGCGCTCCAGTCGAGGAAGCGTCCGCGGCAGATGGATATGCACACTTAAAAACCCGTTTGGCTGAGCCAAACGGGTCTTCTCTATGCTTCAAGTGTAATGCTGCCGATGTCTTTCGGAAATTTTGTGAAGATGTACGGTGTGTCATCGATATACAGCATGTCCTCTATACGCACGCCGCCAAATCCAGCCTTGTAGACCCCTGGCTCCACAGTGATGACATGCCCCTTTTCAAGCTTATCCGTATTCTGTGCATCAAGTGATGGCGCTTCGTGCAGTCCGAGACCCAGGCCATGCCCGATGCGGTGTGTGAAGTACTCCCCGTAGCCGTCGGCCTTTATTTCATCGCGTGCCGCGTCATCGAGCGTATTCATCGGGGCACCGACCTGAGCCTGGCGGATGCCGGCTTCGTTTGCCCTCAGTACGGAGTTGTAGATGGCCGTCTGCTCCTCGGTCGGCTCGCCAATGATGAACGTGCGTGTCATGTCCGATACATAGCGGTCCTTCGTCACCACACCGAAGTCGATGAGCAGGAAGTGTCCTGGTTCGACGGTAGTCTCCCCGGATGTGCCATGCGGCAGTGCGGAATTCTCCCCCGTCAGCACGAGTGGTCCGAATGATACATCCACTGCACCATGCGCCTTTACCCGTGCCAACAAAAATTCTGCGATTTCCTTCTCCGTCTTGCCGGACACCGGTTCATTCACCAGGTCGGCCAGGGCCTTTTCTGTAATGTCCACCGCTTCCTGGAGCTTCTCCCTGTCGTCGTCATCCTTCTTTCCGCGCAGCTGGTTTATTTGAGCCTCTACGGAGTGTATCTGATCGGCTGTATAGTTTTCAAGGAGCCTCTGATAGCGGTTGTATGTCACATGTCCGCCTTCGATACCCAGTGACTCCGCGTCGATCGCATGTTCGAAGATCAGCCTGAATGCGTCTTCCCCATCATTATACGGTAGATGGTTGTCGACGGTCGCCGTATCATTGACGACTTCCTGATCAAGTGCCGGGAACATCAGAGCCGTATCATTCGTCTTTACGTTGATCAGCAGGGCGAGCACCCTCTCATGGGGTTCGATATGGCAGCCTGTGAAATAGAAGACGTTCGTCGGTTCTGTAATGACCACCATGTCCAAATCAAGCATTGATGTAAGTTTTTCCACTCTCTCTTTGTATTTCTGTGTCATCTCCAACATCCTTTCTCATTCATTTCATCATTTCCAATATACCACAGGTTGAGTGAATATAAATTCCATGCCACTTATGCTACCATTACAGTATCGAAAAATGGAGGCCTGGTTCATGTCACTATCATCCATCAAGCAGCTCCATAAGGAGTTCAATCCCACATTCTGCATCCAGCCCCACATCACCGTCTCCCTCCTATTGCTCTATACAATCATCAGCGGCATCTTCGGCTACCTGCTCGGCGTGGAACTCTTCTCACAGGAGACGATACCTGGTGTCCTGCTCTTTGAAATCCTTCTGCTCCGCCTGGGAGTCCTCACCCTGTATGCTATGGCCAACCTGTTCTTCCTCTATCTCATGATCGGGTGGTTCAGAAAGTCATTCGTCCAAGTACCAGTACTTCTATCCTATTACCTCATATTCACAACAGGCGTCTTTATACTGACCATACTGATGTTCCTCCTAATCTGGGGGTTCGACTCAATCTTCGGCATCACTGAATCACCGCTGCTCATCGTCTTCGGGATTTCACTCGTCATCATTTTCACTCTTTTGAACCTGTATCCCGGCTATCTTTTTTATCTGGCCATCCGACACAGGCCCATCGACACTTTCTGGCCCATCATACTATATATCATCGGCATCCATCTGATCACTTTCATCATGCTGCGCCTGTGGAATGCCGTCGACCTCATATTGATCTGGAATCTCGGCACTTCAACATAAAAAGGATGTGGCACCCTTCGGGAGGCCACATCCTTTTTGCTTCCATCATTCTCTTCCGGGTTCAATCGTCCGGATTACCTTGCACGGGTTGCCCGCGGCGACCACATTTGCCGGCACGTCCTTGACGACGACCGCCCCGGATCCGATGACGGCATTATCGCCGATCGTGACTCCCGGATTGACCGTGACATCAGCGCCGATCCAGACATTGTCACCAATCCTTATCTCTTCGGCATATTCCAGTCCCTGCCGCCTTTTTACAGGATCGATGGGATGGTTGACTGTAATGACCGACACATTCGGCCCAAAAAATACATCATCACCGATTGTAATCCTTGCAACATCGAGAAAGACGCAGTTGTAGTTTGCATAGAAGTTCCGTCCAACTTTGATGTTGATGCCATAATCGCAGTAGAAAGGCGCGCGGATGCTCAGCCCCTCTGCGTGATAGCCGAACAGCATGTCCAGCAGCCGTCCCTTGTCTTCGCCATGCGGATGGTTATACTGGTTCATCAGATTCTGTGCATTCTCCCTCAAGTGTACAAGTGTTGCATCCTGCGGGTCATAATATTCTCCACGCAGCATCTTTTCCTTTTCCGTCATTCCACTCACCTCGTCCATAAAAGTTGCTTCCGTTTCATTTTCCCTCTTTGCGCGAGCGTTAAGCAGGGCGATGGAAAGAGGGGTATTTCCAAGAAGATTTCCCGGGAAATTTCATGATACCGGAGAGGCATCAGGTGTGGGATTTCTTCGCAATGCCGAAGCCGGTCCATCCATAGATGAGGGCAAAGACCACACAAAGATAGCACGGAATCGCCCAGATCAGAAATTCAGAGATGGAGACATCGAGCAATGTCGTATAGTAGATGCCCGAGGTGCCCCATGGAATGAAGGGCAGCACCATGGTACCGGCATCTTCAAGTGTGCGGGAAAGGTTCTTGCGTTCCAGACCGAATTCGTCGAATGCATCCTTCATCAATGTGCCGACGACAATAATGACCACTGAAGCCACACCGGCCGTGAATACCATGACCAGACTTGCAAGTACTGTGGCTGAAATCAGGTGGGCCATCGATTTTATGATGCTGAATATCGCTTCCAGAATGACTTTCAGACATCCGCTTGCTTCAATCATGCCAGCAAACGCATAGCCGCAAAGGATGGTGACGATGATGGTCGTCATGCTCATGATCCCGCCCCTGTCGAGGAGGGACTGCATATTTTCATTCGGTTCCGGGAGGATGTGGGAAACCATCTCAAAATTGAATCCATCGACCATTGATGTGAAACCATGGGCGAATCCGAATCCATTCACCAGAAACCCGATGAAGAGGGCCACGATGCTTGAAAGCAGCATCATCGGCACTATCGGGTACTTTTTGAATGCCCCGATGACGATCACCAGAATCGGCAGCAGCATGACCAGGCTGAAATTGAATGCCCTATCAAGCTGGCTCAGCAGCTCCTGGACATTCGGTGCATCGGCCGAACCGGCATCAATCTGCAGCCCCACAATGAACCATACGATGAGGCCGATGATGGAAGCCGGGAATGTCGTCCACATCATATGCCTGATATGATCATATATATTCACACGATTGACCAGCGCCGCGAGATTCGTCGTATCTGACAGAGGTGACATCTTATCACCGAATACACCGCCGGAAATGATGGCACCCGCCGCCATACCGACATTGATGTCGAGCTCCATCGCAATCGCAATCAGGGCGATGCCCGCCGTACCGACCGAGCCCCATGCAGTGCCTGTCGCAACCGATACGATGGCTGTCAGAAGGAAGGCACTGACAAGGAAGTAGGTCGGATCAATGATCTGCAGCCCCCAATAGATCAGGTATGGGACGGTCCCGGAGTAGATCCACGTCCCGATGATGATGCCCACAGCAAGGAGTATGTAGAGTGCGGGCATGACCGTCTTGAGCAGATCGGCCACCCCCTCCTCCATTTCCCGCCAGCTCAGGCCGACCCTCCAGGCGATGAATCCTGCATATGCGGCTGCAAGCAGAAGCAGTGGCTGGATGGCAAGCCCCATCACTCCAAAACCGATTCCAATGATGATTGCGAGAACAATAATCGTCGATAATGCCTCAAAGAGTGTCGGATCCCGTTTTTCCTTCATGGAAGCCCCCTTTTAATCAGTCCATGTATTTTTCGAACCAGTCCGTCAAGTGCGTCAGACGTTCGATCCTCAAGTTCGGTTTGCCGGTACGGGAAAGGTTGTGATCCGCTTCCGGGAACCGGACGAACTGCGTCTCCTTCTTCTGGTACTTGAGTGCGATATACAGCTGCTCACCCTGCTCGATCGGACATCTGAAGTCACGCTCGCTGTGCAGGATCAAGAGGGGCGTATTGATGGCGTCGACGTACTTGATCGGGGAATGGTGCCACATCTTGTCGATGTCTCCGAACTCCGCCTGGATCTGCCAGTCGGTGAAGTAGTAGCCGATGTCCGAGACCCCGCGGAAACTCACCCAGTTGCAGATGCTCCGCTGTGTAACCGCAGCCTTGAAACGGTCCGTATGGCCCACGATCCAGTTGGTCATGAACCCGCCGTAGGAGCCGCCTGTGACACCGAGATTATCCTGGTCGATCCAGTCATATTTTCCTGTGATATAGTCGACTCCAGCCATGATGTCACTGTAGTCGCCTCCGCCATAATCTCCCCTGACGGCATCGACGAAGGATTGTGAATAGCTGTGCGAGCCCCGTGGGTTTACGAACAGGACGGCATACCCCTTAGCCGCAAGCACCTGCATCTCATGGAAGAATGTATTGCCATAGAAGGCATGCGGGCCCCCGTGGATGTTCGTGATCATCGGATACTTCCTGCCTTCTTCATAGCCTGCAGGCTTCATGAACCATCCCTGCACTTCCGTGCCGTCTCCACTGTTGAATGTGATGTCTTCCGGGTCCACAATTTCCGTCTCCTCGACGTATGCACGGTTGACATGTGTCAGCTGCTCGAGCTGCTTCGATTCGAAATCAAACGTGTACAGTTCACCTGGAGAGGTGTGTGTTGAGATCGCGAGCACGGCATGATCTTCCGCGGCATCCATACCAAAGATATGGTGGCGGCCTTCAAGCAGCGGTCTGATTTCACCCTCTATACTGCCTTCATAGAGGTTTACGCTCCCGTCGTCCGATACGAGGAACACGAAGCGTGTATCGGATATCCACTGCGCGGGGTTCTGCTCGATGGCCTGCTGGGTGTCTGCAGCGACATAGTCCCCGACGGGCTTGTCGAGCCCCCCGGTAACATGCTGCTTCTCCCCTTCATCAATGTTGTAGACATGAAGCGTGGCATGTGTGGCATTCTCGAACTCGCGTCCCATCTCGACGACCAGCAGATGCTTCCCATCGGGCGAGGCATCCACTTTCACCACACCGCCTTCTGCAGTCGGTATCTCCTCAGGCTGTGCATCCCCCTTTTTGATGTACAGCGTCTGGTTGAAGTTGAAATCGCGATCTTCGCTGGCATCCGTCGAATAGACATACACATCCCCGCCGATCGTTTCGTGGAGCGTGAAGTTCTCCTCCCCTTCGAACAGGGTTTCCACTTCCCGTGTCTCCATATCGACGGACTTCACCGCCTGATATTTCTCCTTGAGGAGCCCCAGGCTGTCGGCCTTATATTTCATCCGGTCGATGACGACCGGTTCCGGCTTCTTATCCTTGTCATCTTTTGATTCCTCTTCGCCTTCTCCATTCCCCTTTTCATTGGAGACATGGTAATGGACCTTCTGGCCGTCACTTGAAAAATCGGCGCTGTTGACACCCTCTTTCTCATCGGTCAGCTGGACACGCTCCCCACCTGCTGAATTCAGCAGGAAGACCTGCGGTTTGTCGTCGGCCTTTGCAATGAACAGCATCCATTGGCCGTCATTCGAATGTCTGACATTGGACAGACGTTCCGGCTGATATGTAAGCTGCTGCATGGCTCCATCCTGAAGCCGGTACAGATTGGTGATGTAGTCATTCTTCTCCTCATCGAGATGCGTGACCAGTGTGGTGATCCGCTGATCAGCCCCCACTTTCGGCGAAGAGACCGAATTGATTTTGAAAATATCCTGAATGCTCGTTCTACGTGTCACTATAATTCCCCCTTAAATTAAAAAAAGACTGAATATACAGCCTTTTCATTATTTTATCACGATGATATTCAATTGCCCACTCATGTCACTGACGGCCTCCGGTGAGCACCCGCTTATGCATCAGGAAGATGAAGAGCGGCACCGCTGAAACCATCACCATCACCCCTGTGGGGATCTGGATGGGTGCGATGGCCGTACGTCCGACGGTATCGATGATGATGATGTATAACGCCCCATACAGTGAAGAGAGTATGAAGAGCGGCCGGAACATCAACGGCCGGAAATAGAGGATCATCTGCGGAACGATGATGCCGACCAGCGCAACCAGTCCGGTGAAGCTGATCGCAACAAGCGGAGGAACCGATGCGACGACAAGCAGCAGGGGACGTATCCTCCGGACATCGACGCCAAGGCTGTACGCCCTGGCATCGCCCAGGTTGAGCAGGTCTAGGGCACCACCGGCCCGATACAGTACCGCACCCGACAGCAGGGTCAGCACACCCGTCAGCAGCACTGCACCGTAGTCTGCACCGGATAATGAGCCGAACATGTAGCGTACGATGGATTCGGTCTGATCGGGCGCGATGAGCACGATGATATATAGCACGCCACTCATCATCGCCCCAAGCAGTACCCCGATGATGATCAGCGTCTCAGGCCGGTAGGTCGTCTCAAGCCGCCTTGCTGCTGCCAGCACGAGTGCCAGGGCCACAAGCCCCGCAACGATGCTCGCCAATGGGCGGAGGACCAGGGGCATCACACCGGTGACCGAAGCTGCACTGCCGAGGACGGCGGCATTCGCCATCCCGAGGGTGAAGCTGTCCGCCATCGGGTTGCGCAGTACAATCTGGAAGACCACCCCGCTCATGGCGAGCGCAGCCCCGACGGTAATGGCGAACAGTACACGCGGCAGGCGGATGTTGATGATGATGTTCATGGCCTGGTCCGAGGGGAGCCCCCTCAGATTCACCGAGCCGATGAAGAGGCTCAGGCCCGCTGCCAGAAAGGTGGCTGCTGCAATGATGGCGACATGCCTATTCATATACACAGCGTCCGACTGCCCTCAGACCTTCCGCAATCCGGGGGCCCGGGCGGGCCAGAAGGTCCGGAGGGATGTTGCACTGGTTTTCAGGCTGGCTGATTTTGAGTTCGGAAAACCCGGGCGTCCCTCCGATTGATTCCTCAAGTTCCGCGTCTTCAAGGCCCATGATCGACACCAGTTTGTCCGGATCCCTTTCTACAACGTCCTCAGGGCTGACATTCGGATACCCTTCGAGATCACCGAATGCATTGTCGATATAGATTTCCTCCAGCGCATCTTCGATGAAAGTCCCGCTCCCTGCGGTATAGAGTTCAGGCTGGCTGGAAATATGTACGAATACCTCATATGAATCTGAACGCTCCTCAAAGATGTTGTTCTGCACATTGACATCCCGTTCGATGCCCTCCACCAGCCACTCGGCAGCCGTCTTTTCCCCAAGGAAATCCCCGATGTCCCTGATCGATGCATATATATCTTCAATGGATCGCTCTTCGTTGAGGATCAGCAGCTCTGCCCCCGTCGTCCCGGAAACCAGTTCCAGCGTTTCTGCATAATGGGATACAGAGGTCTCATGCCCGAGTATATGAGTCGGCTCAAGTTCGATCAGCTGCTCCGCATCCAGTTCGAAGACATTCATTTTCTCAATCTCGTCATTCTCCACGACCGACTCCGGATGGCTGACTTCCGTCGTCACAGCCACCAGATTGGTCCCAAGTCCAAGTTCTGCAATGATCTCCGTAGTGCTCGGCATCAGTGAAACGATGCGGCGTCCCTCAAGCGGTGTCTCCTCAGGATCGACCTCATCCACACCTTCACCGGCCGAAGTACATCCTGCAAGCGTGATGATAAATATGAGCAGTACGACTGACAGCCTGTTGTCCATATCCGCCACTTCCTTGGTCATTGATTTCAATTCCTGTAAAAAAGCCCCCACCACTTGGCGGGGGCGATGATTACATCTGCTCAGGTGCAGAGACGCCGATCAGACCCAGTGCATTCTCCAAAGTCTGCCTGACCGCTTCAATCATGAGCAGATAGGCAGCCGTTTTTGCCTGGTCGTCCGTCAGCACCTTATCTGCATTATAGAATTTGTGGAACACCCCGGCGAGTTCCTGTATATAGTTTGGAATGCGGTGTGTCGCACGGCTCTCCGCCGCACCTTTGACCACATTCGGGAAATCGGCAAGCTTCTTCAGCACCTCGAGTGCATGTTCATGTACAATCACATCAAGATCCGCGTCCATATCGAGCGCATGGCCATCCGCTTTCGCCTGGCGCAGTATCGAACAGATGCGGGCATGCGCATACTGTGCATAATAGACCGGGTTGTCACTGGATTCGGACTTCGCCAGTTCAAGATCGAAGTCGAAGTGCGTATCCGGACTGCGCATCGCGAGGAAATAGCGGCTTGCGTCCACTCCGATCATCTCGATGATGTCGCGCAGCGTAATCGCCTTGCCGGTACGCTTGCTCATCTTGACCTCTTCACCGTTTTCTATCAGGCGCACCATCTGCATGATCTGGATTTCCAGACGCTCCGGATCTTCACCCAATGCCCCGAGCGATCCCTTCAGACGCTTTATATAGCCATGATGGTCCGCACCGAAAAGGTTGATCAGCTTGTCATAGCCGCGCTCGACCTTGTCGAAGTGATAGGCGATGTCCGGCATCAGATATGTGTATGTGCCATCCTGCTTCCTGAGTACACGGTCCTTGTCATCTCCAAAGTCCGTCGTCCTCAGCCACAGCGCACCATCCGCTTCATACGTATAGCCGTTTGCAGTCATCTTGTCGAGCGCCTCGGTGATTTCACCCTTCTCATACAGTGTCGATTCGCTGAACCAGCTGTCGAAGTGCACATTGAAGTCATGGAGATCCTGCTTCAGCTTCTCCATCTCATAGTCGACGCCCATCTGACGGAACATCTTCACGCGGTCTTCACGGGACGTATCGATCAGCTCCGGCGACTCCTTGGCCAACTTCTCGCCGATCACCTGGATGTCCTTGCCCATATACCCGTCTTCCGGCATGTACAGCTCCTGCCCCAACGCTTCCAGGTAGCGGGCTTCAATGGACAGCGCCAGATTTTCGATCTGGTTTCCGGCATCATTGATATAGTATTCGCGGGTCACATCATGCCCTGCAAACGCCATGATGTTCGCCAGCGTATCACCGACGCTTGCATTTCGTGCATGACCGATGTGCAGGTCACCCGTCGGATTCGCACTGACGAACTCGATCAGCACCTTTTTGGGGTTCTCGTGCACCGTACTGCCATAGCGGTCCTTCTCGGACAGGACCTTATGGATGATGCCCGTCAGGGACGCCTCGTCCATCCTGAAATTGATGAAGCCCGGCCCTGCAATGTCCACGGATTTCACACTGGCCGACTTATAGTCGAGATTGTCGATGACCGCCTGGGCGATCTCCCTCGGATTGCGCTTCGCCTCTTTCGTCAGCACCATCGCTATATTCGTGGAGAAATCCCCATTCGTCTTCTCCTTCGGCACTTCCACCTTGACCGGGGGCACGGTTTCCACGAGCCCCGACTTTCTGACTGCTGCTTCGATCGATGTCCTTAACTGCTGTCTCAAATCCATCGCTTACCCTACTTTCCTGATTTTATAATGATAATCCCCGAGTTTGCCGTTATGGTCGTACAATTCGTAACGGATCTCAATCGTCACTTCCCCGATGTCGAGCGCGGTCGTATTGATGCGGAAATGATGCTTCCCCGCCGGAGACTCATAGAACGTATCCGTCGCCTCCCCCTGCTGAAAATGAAAATTCATATTGATGATGCCGCGCCTCTGGATCTTGATGAAATCATCACCGACACGCATCACCACATCAATTTCATAGTCGTCCAGCTGCTCCGTGTAGCGGAGGTAGCGGTCCTTCCGCTCCAGCACTTCAGCAGTGACCGTCTGTTCATAGCGTTTCCTTTCGCCATTCATATCGACGACCTGGTTGATTCGATACATTGTTTCCTTCTTATCCATAATATCACCTACAAGTAAGGTAAATTATAACATACCGGCATAATGTAGACTACGCCTATATCTGCAGCAGGGTGGTCGCTATTGAAAAGTAGATGAACAGTCCGATGATATCATTCAGGGTCGTGATGAACGGGCCACTCGCAACAGCCGGATCTATCTTCAGCTTGCTGATGATGATCGGCATGATTGTACCGATGACCGTTGCAACACTCAGCGTCAGGAGCAGTGAGATGCCGACGATGAATGCGAGCCACAGCTCCTGATAGAAGACCAGGATCAGTGTGATGATCGTGATTCCGCTCGCCGTGCCGACCATCACCCCGGCGCCAAGCTCCCGTCCCAGCGTGCGCCACAGGCCATGCTTCTGGTATTCCCCTGTGGATATCGTCCGCACCATCACTGCGAGCGACTGCGTCCCCGTGTTGCCCGCTGCGTCCATGACGAGCGGGATGAAGAAGGAGAGCAGGACGACCGATTCGAGCGTCTCCTCAAACGCACCGATGACATTTGCCGTAATCAGCCCGAGGCCCATGAGGAGCATGATCCATGGCGCCCGTTTCCTGGCGGCCCCAAAAGGGGAGACATTCATGTCCGTCGTACCCCGCGAGGCGGTGAGTTCCCCCACATCCTCCGTCGCTTCGAACTCCATGATATCGATGATGTCATCCACCGTGATGATGCCGAGCAGTTCATTGTCTGCACCCACGACCGGGACGGCAATGATGTCATAGTCCTGCATGATATGGGCCACCTGCTCCTGGTCCATGTCGACGGTCACGGTATGGACCGATGTATCGCATATCTCCTTCAGTTTCCGTGAATCGTCGGCAATGAGGAGATCTCGCAATGCAACGAGTCCGATCAGCTGCTGGTCATCGTCCACCACATAGACGAAATGCATCGCTTCATATGTCGTCGTATCCGTCTTCAGCTTTTCAACCATCATGTTCACATCATCCTCGGGTGCCCCTCGGACGAATTCCTTCCGCATGATGCTCCCGGCGCTGTGCTGGTCATACTGCAGGAGCTCCTCCATGTACCGCCGCTTGGTCGGGCTCAATCGGGAGAGGATCTCCTGCTGGTCCGCTTCCTCCATCGGCTCGATGAAACGACGCGTGTCATCGGTCGCCAGACGTTCCAGCATGCGTATACGGTAATCCTCCGCCATGATCCCGTACAGCTTCAGCTGCCTTCTGCGGGAAAACCATTTGAAGACCTGTGCAAATGCCTCCGGTGAAATGACTTCAAATACCGCTGCCTGCTCCGCTCTGCTGAAGGACCTCAGAATCTGGTACTGTTCATTGCTATGTAGCCCGGCAAAGCGTTCGGCGAATGCCGATCCGTCCGCATGAAGCATCTCCCTGTATGTCTCGATTGTCCGGGAATCGAGCCTTTTCTTCATATCCCTCATTAATTTACGCCTCCTTCGAATCCTTATTGGACCATACCCGCACGGAGGCGTAGCAGAACAAAAAAAGTGGCCAGGATTTCTCCTGGCCACCGTGTCCTAGTTATATCGCATATAACTACATATATTTTATATTTCGGCAGACCAATCTGCAATCTTTTTATCGCTTTGACACAATACCGTCACAATTTAGTCATTTTCCATCTCTTTTTGCAGCGCTTCCGAGTTGTTCCATATCTCCTCATTGTGGGATATCAGGAAGGATTTCAGGGCAGAGCGGCTGGCCGGATCCATTTCGTTCAGATCGATCTTTCCTTTCATGGAACGGTCCATCATGTTGACATGCTCAGGCATCAGCTTGTATCCCCGGCGCTTCGTCCTGTTGACCATCTCGAAGCATGCCGCAACCCCGCTGTATACGGGTCCGACATCCATGCGTTCCACACTCACCCATACCAGCCAGTAGGATTCCGCATCCTCACCTTCGACTTCGGATCTGTCCGTCACCCATTTCACACGGCGCTCCACTTCAGCGCGCGCATGCAATCCGCCCATATCGATGAACACTTCACCCGTATCTTTATTCACATATACGGGGGCGACGTTCTCCAGGCTGATGGAGCCGATATTCTGGCCCTTGTGCCCATCAAGCGGGTCATTCTTGAGGATATTGAACTGGAATCCAGGTTTCTTGCCATTAGAATCATTCGTCATATTATCATACTCCTATGCCAATTCATTAAGTAGATTTATAATTTCACCTTTGACTTCAAGGTCCTCTATCTGCAATATCTTTTCTCTTGGGTAATAAAGTTTCGAATCCATGCGGTGGACGCCGGTTATGCTGTGGATGATGGCCGACTGGGTACTGATTTCACGCAGTTCCCCATTGCTCCGCTTCAGGTGGATCGGCCTGCGGTTGCTCTTCGATCCGGGACGGTCATAATCATAGGGCAGGTCCGAATAGGAATCACTGAAGAAGTAGTAGTCGGGATCGATGCCTGCCTTCTCAAAGAGGGCCTCGAGTTCGGAAATGGTGATGACCGAGCCATCGAACGGGAGGTATTTGAAAAGGTCCCTGTTGACGAACCGGTGCGCCAAGTCACTCAATATCGGATCATCTTCATGGATCCACTCCTGAAGATAGAAGTTGACGACCATCTCGTCCAGCCGCAGGTAATCTTCGACGGTAACTTCCCCCGAGAAGAATGGTATGAAGTATTTTGGCGCCTGCTTGAATGTATAACCCGTTTCGTGCAGGTGCTTCGCCCGCTTCAGGGCGAGGTTCAAAAGGACTTCCCCACCCCTCGATACGGGATGGAAATAGATTTGCCAGTACATCTGGTAACGGCTCATCAAGTAGTCTTCAACGGCATGCATACCACTCTCCTTGATGATGACCTCCTCCCGGCTCGGGCGCATGACACGGAGTATGCGCTCCATATCGAAATTGCCGTAGCTTACGCCTGTATAATAGGAATCACGCTGGAGGTAGTCCATACGGTCGGCATCGATCTGGCTCGATATCATGCTGATGACCAGCCTGTTCTCATGCGTCTTGTCGATGACCTTGGCGACCTCAAGCGGGAAGTCCACACTCACCCGCTTCAACACTTCGTTCACTTCCGTATTTCCGAGGATGATCTTACGCGTAAATTCCTCGTGATCCGTATCGAATATCGTCTCAAAGCAGTGGGAAAACGGTCCATGACCGAGGTCGTGGAGCAGTGCCGCGGCCAGGGCCAGCAGCCGATCATCATTATTCCATTCTTCGAACTCCTGGAAGTTGACCACCATGCGCCGTACGATTTCGTAGACGCCGAGCGAGTGGTTGAACCGGGAATGCTCTGCAGAATGGAATGCCAAATAAAGCGTGCCGAGCTGCTTGATCCGTCTCAGCCGCTGGAACTCCTTCGTCTTGATCAGGTCCCATATCACCTGATCCCGCACATGAATATACCGATGCACCGGGTCTTTGAAAACCTTCTCTTCTACAAGCTGTTTTTTGCCATATTCACTGATTGTCATCCCACTGCCCTCCTATGCCCCTATAATATCATAAAAATAAGGGCTACCAAAGATGGGCAGCCCTGTACCATGCGCATTGGAAGATGCTACTTGTCTTCTTCATTGCCGAGGGGACGCTTCTCATTCTTCTGCTTCTGCACGTCCTCTTTCCTTTCGGCCTCCTCTTTGCCCCTTTGGCTTGGCGGGCTGTCTGGAGGGACATCTTCCTTGACTTCATCCTCAAGCCCGCGTTCCTTCTGATGTTTGAGCATTTCTTCATCTTCTTCTGTGGTCATTCTTTTATTTTTTTCATCAGCCATTCATATCCACTCCTTTTACAGGATATATTCCACCCCACGGAAGAGTTAAACGCCCGTATTTCTATCGTCATGATACTCCATGTTGCGTTTACCCAACAAAAAAGGCCATCCATTGATGACCTCTTCATTTCATATCTTCTTTTTCCGAACGGATATCCTTATTCCGCTGCTTCATACGTTCTATATGATGATGGTAACGGTCCCGCATTGCCGCATCCATATCCGGGAGCGGTTCAAGACGCCCCTCCCTGCGGATGATGCCGAGCATGCGCTCGAGCACACCATCGACAGTCAGCTCCGTACCGAGCAGCTCGTTCAGCGAAGCCATGTCGCCTGGATGGATGTCGGGGTAGGAGAACTTCGTGTCCTCCCCTTTCTTGGCCGCCTCATAGAAATTACGCATTATTTCAGCGCGCTCCGCACCACTACCCGTAATACACAGATAGATCTGTACGGCGACACCCTGCTTGATCCTCCGTTGGGAGATTCCTGCAAACTTCCGCCCATCGATGCTCAGATCATAGCTGCCGGGGCAGTAGCTGTGCTCAATTTCATACGCTTCTATTTCCGTATCCGGGAAGGCTTCCCGGACAAGCTCCAGCATCATATCGTATCCCTCATCAATCTGGGCAGCTGACGATTTCGGAAGGATGAGCGAAACATTCAGCACACCCGTGTCGAGCACAACACCAAGGCCGCCGCTGTTCCTCACGATATAGTCGAATCCAGCCTCTTCCAGATAGGAAAGCCCATCCGTGAGATGGGGCAGCCGTGCATCATGCAGTCCCAGGATGACATAGGGATGATGGACCCATGCCCTGAACCTCGGCACACCATCTGTACTCACAATCTCCTGAAGCACATCATCCATGGCAAATGACATGTAAGGATGGGGTGTCGTTTCAATCGGCACATAGTGCCAGTGTTCCCGGAACAGCCTATGCATCGTCCTGTGTCAGCGCCTGTGTGGCAGTGAACAGTGCAAGGTTGAAGACTTCATCCTTGGAGCATCCACGGGAAAGGTCATTGACCGGCTGGTTCAGCCCCTGGAGGATGGGTCCATAGGCTTCAAAGCCGCCGAGGCGCTGGGCAATCTTATAGCCGATATTGCCGGCTTCAAGGGAAGGGAATATGAATACATTTGCACGCCCCTTCAATTCGGAATCGGGTGCCTTCTTTTCGGCTACACTTGGAACGAAGGCTGCATCAAACTGGAGTTCTCCATCGATCGGCACTTCAGGCAGCTTCTCCTTCGCGTATTGTGTCGCAAGCTTCACTTTTTCCGTCTCTTCCGTCTTTGCAGACCCTCTTGTAGAGAAGCTCAGCAATGCAACCCGTGGGTCCATACTGAAGCTCTTTGCCGTCTTTGCCGCTTCCACAGCAACTTCAGCCATCTCTTCTGCATTCAGCTCCGGATTGATGGCACAGTCCCCCATGACATACAGCTCATCGCCGCGCAGCATGAAGAATACACCGCTTGTACGGGTCACACCAGGCTTCGTCTTGATGATCTGGAGCGCCGGACGCACCGTGTCGGGAGTGGAATGGACTGCACCGGATACAAGGCCTTTGGCCCTCCCCGTATATACGAGCATCGTACCGAGGTAGTTGACGTCATTCAGTATTTCGAGTGCCTGATCCGATGTCACCTTGCCTTTGCGACGTTTCACGAACTCATCTGCAAGCATCTGCTTGTCCTCATAGGTGGCTGGGTCGATCATATCGAGCTTACTGATATCCAGCCCCTCTTTTTCAGCCAGGGCCTCTATTCCAGCCGCATCCCCGAGTACAATCGGTTTGACGTATGTCGTTTCCGCAAGTTCCACAGCGGCAGTGAGGACTCTTGGATCTGTGCCCTCCGGAAAAACGATTTCCATATTTCTATCTTCCAGGTTAGATTTGAGATTCTCTAGAAATTGACTCATAATATCCTCCTTGGTTAGCCTTTGCATACGCCATATTATACTCTTTTTGTCACATTATTTCATCCCTATCTGCTTTTAAAACGTTTTCTTATGGAGTAAGATGGAGGGAGATATGAAAAAAGGAGAGATACACAAATGAATGAAGCTGCACAAACACTCGATGGCTGGTACAGCCTTCACCTGCTTTACAATGTGGACTGGCCGTCCCTCCGTCTGCTTGAAGAGGAAGAATTGAACACTCTTGTGTCAGAACTGAAGGGATTCCTCGAACGCCAGGAGGAAGTGCACCAGAAGAATGAAGGCAGCTATTCCTTCTATAACATCACTGGGCAGAAAGCGGACCTGATCCTATGGATGCTGCGCCCGACGGTCGATGAACTCAATACATTGGAGCTCGAATTCAACAAGCTCCAGATCAGTGATTTCCTCATCCCGTCCTACTCATATGTCTCCATCGTCGAGCTCAGCAACTATCTGGCGAAAGATTCCGGTGAAGACCCTTACCAGAACGAATTCGTCAGGAAGCGCCTCTATCCGGAAGTCCCGAAATCGAAGTACATCTGCTTCTACCCGATGGACAAGCGTCGTCAGGGAGACGACAACTGGTACATGCTGGATATGGAGAAGCGCCGTGAACTCATGCGTTCCCACAGCATGATCGGCCGCAGCTATGCCGGCAAAGTGAGGCAGTTCATCACGGGCTCCATCGGCCTCGACGAATATGAATGGGGCGTAACCCTCTTCTCCGATGATATGCTGCAGTTCAAGAAACTGATCTATGAAATGAGATTTGATGAAGTATCCGCACGTTACGGCGACTTCGGAGACTTCTTCGTAGGTGTTCATCTGCCGACGGACTCCTTATCCGCTTTTTTCAGATAAGTTTCAGGTTTCAATACACTCTCACGTGGCTATATATAAATAAATACACTTATCGAGAGAGAGTTGGGAGGAATCAAGATGGGCCGTCTACTTCGCAGACTCATCCCTTTGGCACTGCCATTCATAATCAGGAAATTCAAGAACCGTAAAAATAAAGGCGGAGGCAAGCAGTAACCCCCTACCGCCTGAAATAGAAAGACCTCCCCGCATGGATCACGTCCATGATGGGGAGGTCTTTTTTCTATTTCACTTTGACAGGCACGGAACGGATGAGGGATTGAAGTACCGCAATGGTGAACAGTATGAGCAGGATGCTGAATATGATCGTCAGCAGCAGATTGCCGGAGCCGTATCCCGCCATCTCCATATTGAAGAACGTTCCTGCAGTCTGGAATGTCCACATCGCATCGATCGCAGCCGTAATGCCGAGGCTGAGCACAATGGCGATCATGCCGCCGAGGAAACCGCGGTAGAATCCGATGCTGATGATGAAGCCGGCCAGGAAGAACACATATGCCGTTATCAGGTGCGAGACGATATGGGCCAGCGGGCCGGCCACCGTATCGGCTGCGACGATGCCATCTCCAAACCATGGCATCATGCCGAGAACAAGCGACAGGATCCACGTTACGACTGCCAGGCCGATCGTCACCACCCCACCTGTCAGAATCATGGCATTTAGGAAAGTCTTACGTGTCAGACCAAGGCTGATTGCAAGTTCCAGGAACATGAATACCGCCAATATTCCTGCTACAAGCATGAAGATGCGATTGGCAGAGGATGCCATCGCATAGAATGACATCTCATTCACTTCGGTCTCATTTACGAACAGTGATACAAGGATATATATCACAGCCATGATCGGCAAGTACCACATGGTCCATTTGGCGATCTCCTTCGAAAAGTCCATCGTTGCCAGTTTCAGTCTATTATTCATTGTACACCCTCCCTGTCTTCAGTCATTCTGATAAATAATTCCTGCAGTTTCAAAGGTGCAATGTTCAAATGACGCGACTGCGCTTCCTGCTTCTGCGGCTCTTCCAGATGCCCAAGCACCATGTCGGATTGGGTGGGCCCGAGATGCTCGGTCGCAAGCACATCCATCCCACGGGTGAATTCGGACACCTTCTCCGTCGGCCCGGTGACCCTGAAGCCACGCTCAAGGAATATATCCAGCGGCTCCTGCATCATCACCCTCCCCTGATGGATGATGATGACCTCATCAAACAGATATTCCATCTCGGATACGATATGGGTGGAGAGGATCAGGATTCTCGGGGTGCGTGCATTCGCTTCAACCACCTGCTGGTAGAAATACTCCCTTGATGGGGCGTCCATACCGTTCGTCACCTCGTCAAAAATGGTGACCGGTGCATTCGATGCAAGACCGAGCACCGCATTCACCGCGGCCTGCTGCCCTTTTGACATGCGGTTGAGCGCCTTCCTGCGATCGATCTTGAAGCCATCGAGCAGTTCATACGCATAATCGGTATCGAAATCCTCCTTGTATCGCTTCGTCATTCTGCAGAAATCCTCAGGTGTCCGGTATTCCTCAGAGTAGTCGGCTTCGTAGAGGAAATCCACCTTGGGCATCAGATCGGCGTTCTCGTACGGATCCTGGCCGTCGATCGTCACCACCCCGCGTGTCGGTTTCCTGAAGGAGGCGATCAGTGACAGCAATGATGTCTTTCCTGCGCCATTTCTGCCGAGCAGCCCGTAGACCCTGCCCGTCTCCATCTTCAGGCTGACGTCCTCCAGTATCGTATCCTTCTTTATGTTCAAGGACGCATTTTTGATTTCCAATACACTATTCGACATCCATATTCCCCTCCATCTCATGAATCAATCCTTCAATCTCCTGCCTGGTAAGGCCAAGCTTCTCCGCTTCCTCGATCATCGGTTTCAAATATTCACTGACAAAACGCTCTTTCCTGCCGTTGAGCAGCACACCCCTCGCCTCGGGTGCGACGAACATGCCGACCCCCCGCTTCTTATAGATGACCCCTTCATCGACGAGCTGATTGACGCCTTTTGCCACCGTCAGGTGGTTCACCTTATAGAACTGGACGATTTCATTTGTGGAAGGAATCCTGTCATGCGCCTTGAGCGTCCCATCGATGATCTGGTCGCTGATCCAATCCTTGATCTGTTCAAAGATGGGCTTCTTGTCATTGAGCACCCCCGCCATATGCACCCCTCCTAACTAGTTATATAGTTATGTATATAAGTATATACCAATATGCAGAAGATGTAAACATGCACTTTGGATTTTAAGCATAAAAAAAGGACCCCACCAAATGGAGTCCGATAAGGTATTACAGCCTGATCATACCGATGATGAGGCATACCCATCCGGCCAGAAAGAGTACCCCGCCGATCGGCGTGATGGCACCGAGTATGGAGATGCCGCTGACCGCAAGGATATACAGGGAGCCGCTGAAGAAGATGATGCCGAGCAGCATCAGCCATCCGGCTGCCCCGAGCAGCGGTGCTCCCGTCGCCTGGACGAGGATGCCGACCGCTATAAGTCCAAGTGCGTGGTACATCTGGTAGGACACTGCCTTTTCCCAGACACTCATGTAATGCTCACTGATCTTCCCTTCGAGGCCGTGTGCCCCGAAGGCTCCGAGCGCAACCGATATGAATGCATTGACCGCCCCGAGTATGATGAAAGTCTTCATTTCCTTTTCTCCTTTGAATCAATCTAGAAATCGAACAGTGACTCGCCGTTTCCGAAGCCATCGTCTGTCCTGAGTGTTTCGCGGGTCGCCGGCGCCGGCTTCGTTCCGGACACCTTGCCGCCCATCTGCTCGAGCATCATGCGGTCCTCTTCCGACAGCATCTGCCCATCCTGCGCTCCAGCCGGCGGGGCGGGGTGCTGCACGCTGCCCGTCTCCGATTTCAGCAGGCCGAGCAGCCGTTCCATCGCATACAGGTGCTTCTCGAATTCATGCGGCTGGCTGGCCACTTCCATCCTGTGGAGCTCCTGCTTCAGTTCTGCAATGATTTCCTGCCTCATTCCTGTTCACTCCAGTCCACAGGAGCTCTCCCATGCGCCTCCAGGTACTCATTGGCCCGGCTGAATGGACGGGTGCCGAAGAAACCCCTGTGTGCCGACAGCGGACTTGGGTGGGTCGACTTGATGACACAATGCTTCGATGTATCGATCAGCCGTTCCTTCTTCTGGGCCGGCTTGCCCCAGAGGATGAACACCACATGCTCCAGGTTGTCCGATACATGGCTGATGACGCCGTCCGTAAACGGTTCCCAGCCGAGTCCACGGTGGGAATTCGCCTGGTTGGCATCAACGGTCAATACTGTATTGAGCAGCAGTACGCCTTCTCTCGCCCAGTCCTTCAGGCTGCCGGTCGTCCTTTTGATGCCGAGGTCCGATTCCAGCTCCTTATACATATTCCTCAGGGATGGCGGTATTTTGACGCCGTCATTGACTGAAAAGGCAAGGCCGTGCGACTGGCCTTTCCCATGGTAGGGATCCTGTCCCAGTATGACGACCTTCACATTTTCAAGCGGTGTCAGTTCGAATGCTGTATATATCTGTTCACGCGGCGGGAACACTTCCCCCGACTCGTATTTCTCTTCAAGTGTCGATTCCAGATTGGAAAAGTCGCTCTCTTCTTTTATCGATTGGAAGACATCTTCCCATTTCATGATCCTCACCTCTGTCTAAAGTTTGATTATATCATCTAATCAAGCATGTCTCTAGAAATATACCCCTCGTTATAGTAAAATATCATTATTAATGACATTGGAGGAATTCAACTCATGGCACTTAAAAAAACACTCACAATTGCAGGTTCAGATACAAGTGGCGGTGCAGGCATTGCAGCCGACCTGAAAACATTCCAGGAACATGAAACGTATGGCATGACGGCACTGACTACGATTGTGACGATGGACCCTGAAACATGGTCCCATGGTGTCAATCCAATACCACTCAATGTCGTTGACGCACAGATTGCGACAGCACTTTCAATTTCACCGGATGCGATAAAGACGGGCATGCTCCCTTCAGAAGAGGTCATCGAGCGCAGCAAGGATGCCTATCTCAACAGTGAAGCGAAGCATTTCGTCATCGACCCTGTCATGGTCTGCAAGGGCGACGACGAAGTCCTCAACCCGGGCCTTGTTGACGCGATGGTCGAGCACTTGCTCCCGCATGCAACAGTCGTGACACCAAACCTCTTTGAAGCGGGACAGCTTGCCGGATACAAGACGCCGAAGACTCTGGATGCCGCAAAGAAATGCGCAGAAGTCATCCATTCCAAAGGCGCACAGCACGTCATCATCAAAGGCGGCTCCGAGATCGAAGGTGAAAAGGCTGTCGATGTATACTATGATGGCAAGGCATTCCACCTGCTTTCAAGCGACAAGATTGACGCCTCCTACAACCATGGTGCCGGATGCACGTTCGCAGCGGCCATCACGGCTAACCTTGCCAATGGACAGGAGCCGCTTGAAGCGATCAAGAACGCCAAAGCTTTCGTCACTTCAGCCATCAAGAACGGCTGGAAGATGAACGATCATGTCGGCGTCGTCCGCCATGGTGCAGCGAATACTGTAGAGCAGATCGAAGTCACAGAAGAACAGATATAGCTACAGCCACAAAAGAGATAGCACGCCTATCTCTTTTGTGTATGCTGTTTTAAGGAGCGTTTCACACAATGGAGAAGATCAACCGCGAAGAGGTACAGGAGCTTTTGAACAGCTACCAGGACAAGAAGGTATATATCCACGTCGAAGTGACGAGCGGGATGTATGCGAGCCATCTGGATGACCAGGTATTCAATGCAGGCATGTTCCTCAGGAATGTCCCGGTGAACTACACTCAGGGTGCAATCAGGGGTGGTGACGAAGGCCAGTACCGTGTCGGCCTGAAACTCGACAACGGCGGCTGGGTCTATGTGCTTGGCCTCACACACTTCGAAGTCAATGAGAACAATGAATTCATCATGCATGGCTTCAATTATGAAGGCAAGCTCGCAAGCGCACTTGAAATTTCTACAAAAGAATTCTTTAAATAGGAGGCATACCATGGAAAAAGAAAATCACGTACTCGTCATCTTCCCCCACCCCGATGATGAAGCTTTCGGTGTGAGCGGTACGATGAGCCGCTATGTGGACATGGGAGTCCCGGTGACATATGCCTGCCTGACATTCGGGGACATGGGCAGAAATCTTGGCTATCCCCCGTTCGCAACACGGGAGTCACTGCACGAAATACGCAAAAGGGAAGTCGAGGAAAGTGCCCGGCTGATCGGCCTCGATGACCTCAGGCTCCTCGGCTATCGGGATAAGACGCTCGAGTTCGAGCCGCCAGGCCACCTGAAAGGTGTCGTCAGGGATATGATCGATGAACTCGGTCCCACCCGGATCATCACCTTCTATCCCGGCTATTCCGTCCACCCTGACCACGAGGCCACTGCAGAAGCGGTAGTCGAAGCCGTATCGGAGATGCCCGCATCAGAACGTCCGGTGCTCCAGCTCGTCGCCTTCAGCAACGATACACTCAAGGACCTCGGCGAACCGGACATCGTCGTCAGCATCGAAGGATATGAGGAACGCAAAGAGAAGATCATGGCGGCCCATGAATCACAGACCGGCCCGCTGCTCAAGACACTGGCCGGCAACACGCAGGAGAGTGAAGCCGCACGCCAGATGTGGATGCAGAATGAAACATTCTACAGTTATGATATAGATTAAGGAGTAGACACATGGAACAATTGGATCTTAGTACTAGAGAGGCACGTTTCAGACACTTCGGATCCGTCGATCCGATCGAAGGCACGAAACCCGTAGAAAAGGAAATGATGGTGGATCTGCAGAGTTCGAAGAAAGATTTCCTTTTCGAAGTCGATTCCGTCGGCATCAACAACCTGAGCTATCCCGTAGTCATCGGCGGCTTCCAGTCCGTCGGCACCTTTGAACTTGCCACCAGCTTGAGAAGGAACGAAAAAGGCATCAACATGAGCCGCATCCTTGAATCCTTGGAGACCGAGAATGACGGCGGCGTACCGCTCACTTTCGATACATTGGAAAATGTCCTTCAAATATTGCGCGTACGCATGCACCAGGACGAAGCTGAAGTCACGGGAGCGGGGAAATGGTATTTCTCAAAACCAAGCCCTCATACGATGCTCAGCGGTATGGCCCATGCAGACGTCGAGTACTCCATGAGGATTTCCGAATCCGGCGTCGAGCATAAGCAGCTTGGAATGACGGCGATGGTTACAACGCTCTGCCCATGCTCGAAGGAAATCAGCGAATACAGTGCACACAACCAGCGCGGGTACGTGAAGGTGATGCTTGATATCGATCCGGATGCGGAACTTCCGGAAGACCATAAGGAGCAGCTGTACGGACTCCTTGAAATCAATGCATCCTCCCAGCTCTACCCGATATTGAAGCGTACAGACGAGAAGATGGTCACAGAACGTGCTTATGAAAATCCGCGCTTCGTCGAAGACCTCATCCGCCTCATCGCCTATGATCTTGTCGAACTCGACTGGGTCAAAGGCTTCGAGCTCGAATGCCGCAACGAAGAAAGCATCCACCAGCATGATGCCTTCAGCAGAATGTCATACCAGAAATAAGTTTCCCCGTCCCCGTCACACGACGGTTATGGGATATCAAATAGAAATAGAGGCCAGCGCACATGCGCTGGCCTTTATTTTTGATGTATCCTTCCTTTTTAGCACAAGGACACGAACTATTGTTGCCTACCTTCTGCAGCCGGCAGGATATTATCCAATGCATCATTGATGGTCATGATTCCAATGAACTTCGAACCATCCATTATTACTGCCAGTTGCTCACTCGACTGCCGCATGCGCCTCAGCCCTTCATGCACCAGCGTACCCGATTCAAGTATAAAAGCGGGGCGTGCAATTTCTTTCACTGGACGCTCCTCCGCTTCCAGCAACGTATCCCTTACGTGTACTACAAGGGGGGCCTCCTCTTCGTCCCCCATTACAAGAATGCGCTTATGGCCGGACTGCGCTGTTGCCTTCTGGAGCTCACGGACTGTTGCGTCAGAAGGAACGGCTGTCGGCTGCCTTCCGTCCGCAACCAGATCATCCACTTTCAAGGTTTCAAGGTCCAACGCGCCTGATATCGGAGTGCGCATTGATGCATCGAGCGTCCCCACCTGTGCAGAATGCTCTACGAGATGGCGTATTGTTGCAGCATTCTGCCCACCGACGGCTGCACTTTCAACCGGTTCCACCCCTGAAAGCTTGACGAGACGGTTGGCAATGTCATTGACCCATTTCAGAAGGGGCCTGAAGACCCAAATGAATGCACGGGCTGGCGGGCTGACCATGATCGCCGATTTCTCCGGATGGGCGATGGCCCATGATTTTGGCGCCATTTCACCAACCACCAGGTGCAGGAATGTAACGACCAGCAGAGAAAGAAAGAACGATGTGCCATCTGCCAGCCAATAGGGAAGTCCGATTCCTGCAAACAACGGGGAAAGCCAGGAATCCACTGCCGGTTTGGTCACGGCACCAAGTGCGAAAGTACACGCCGTTATACCGAGTTGTGCACCAGCGAGCATTACAGTAAGCTCGTTCACGGATTTCAATGCAGCGCGGGCGCCACGGCTCGTGACGGCTGTCTCTTCAAGCCTATGCCGGCGGGCGCCCAGGAGGGCAAACTCGATGATTACAAAAAATGCCGTCAAGGCGATCAGTACTGCTGTCACTATCAGAACAACCCATGGGTTAGTCATCTCTGTCACTCCTCTGCTGCTTGAGTGCGGATGAAGCTGCATCCGCTTCGTCACTTTCCAACACATGGAGGGTCAGTGACACAGAAGTGGGAACATGCTTATCCACTTCCTTCACCTCTGCCACGAGGTAGCGTCGGATAGGGTCATCGTGTATGAAATCGGCTGGATCTATCGGCAGCTCAATATTCACGACTTCCCCCACATCCGGCAGGTTGCCGAAATGCGCAATGACCATACCTGCGATGGTTTCATAATCGCCTACCGGCAGCTGATGGCCAATCTCGCGTTCCGCTTCGTCTATATGAATATCTCCATTCATCTGCCAATTATTTTCCTCCTCAGTCTCTACGGCTGGAGGCACTTCATCATCGTGTTCATCCGTAATTTCGCCCACCAGCTCCTCGGAGAGGTCCTCCAATGTTATGATGCCGATAAAACCTCCGTACTCATCGATGACGCAGGCAAGATCATTTTCGGTCTCAACCATATTGGAACGTGCTTCGGGCAGTGCCATCAGAGTCGGAACAACGAGCGGCGGCTGCATGATTCCAGTTACCGGGGCATCGTCAGATGCATTCCCCAATATATCGGTGAGATGCACAACCCCGACTGGCTCATCCTCATCATTGATGACGGGATAACGCGTATGTGCTTCCGCCATCATCGAACGTACCTGGCCGATCGATGTATCCGGCCCAACTATATCCGTCCGTGAACGGGGGACCATGGCGTGGTCGACATCCTGCTGCGGAAAATCAAGGATGCGGTCGAGCATCATCGACAGCCCTTCAGGCAGGTCACCGCTTTCCCTGGAATCTGCAACAATATGTTCAAGATCACGTGCTGTCGCACTGCTGTCGACATCATGCACCGGTTCAATCCTGAAAAGTCTAAGTACACTATTGGCTGACCAGTCGAAGAATTTTATCAGCCAGCCGAAAACTGCAAGATAGATATTCGTCGAGCGGGCAAGGTTCCGTGCCAATGGTTCTGGGTTCGCAATGGCGAGGTTCTTTGGATACAGCTCACCAAAGATCATCTGTACGATCGTGGACAGAGCCAAAGCTGCCACAGTACCCACTGAGATGCTCACAGCAGGCGGCACACCGACGCCCCCGAGCAGAATCCCCAGGCTTTGTCCGACAAGGGGCTCTGCCACATAACCGATGAGCAGTCCCGTCACTGTGATGCCCAGCTGCGCACCGGACAACATGAAGGACGTACGTTTTGTAACGGTCAGAGCACTTTCGGCCGCCTTGTCTCCCTGATCGGCCAACGCCCCCAGCCTCGAACGGTCGACAGACATGTAGGCGAACTCCTGGGCGACAAAGTAGCCATTGGCTACAATTATCGCGAAGATCACTACAATGCCGAGGAGCAGGATCAACACTGCAGTCAGCATGGGCGTTCCACCTCCTGCCGCCATGATTGTATATGGAAGTATGGTACCCGTCGTACGATTTCCTTCATTGAATCTCCTCCGCTTTAAAAACTTCAATATTATCAGACTACCCGGAATTTCAGCATGAAAACAAGTGCATATTTCCTGCCATCTTACTTGAATACTACAAACCGAAATCCGAAACCATGCTCTTATATCACTTTTCCTTCGGCACCATACCCCGGTTTCCCTCAAAAATGATGTCCCGTATCATGGAGAATTCCTTCGTGAAGACGGAATGCTTTATATCCTCGATCGTCTCTTCTATCCTCTCGAATGCCTCTCTGGCCTGCCGCCTCTCTCCAAGATGGTGCAGGCTGAGCGGGTAGATGCACGAGCGGGTGGCCATGATGATGCGGTCGATCGGGTGCTGCGCGGCCGAACGGATGTACATTCCTTCCTTATAGTTCTCAACTACCGTCCTGTAGTCCTTTTTGAAATAGGCCATTTCGAGCAGGAACAAAGGATGGTAGAACGCCATATTGCTGGACTGTATATTGTCAGCTTCGTGATGTGCTTCGATCTTCCTGACATATGCCTCATATAGATCGGCGCGCTGCTTCGTATCCTCAACCAGTACATGGAAGACCGTGATGGGATGGTCTGCATCAATCAGTTCGAGCTCATATTTCTCCTGGCTGTTGAATTGAAGGTACTGTTTCAGGCGTTCCTCATACTTCCCATGGTTCTCCATATCCCCCTCGAGCCCATAATAGTAACCGAGTATCATATTGGCCGAAAAGAAGTATTTGAAGTTCTCCATATCATAGGACAGCCCAATCACTCTATTGGCGAGAGGGATGCACTCCCCCATATCGACCGGGACGGAAAAGATGGCCTTCAGATAGACGTATTCCAATTCGAGATGCGGGTCATACGCCTTGAATTCCATGACCTCCGCTTCAGAATCGACCAGCCGGTTGTAGGCTTCCGTATAGTCCTGGCTGTACATGAGGGAGATGGCATCGTTCAGCCTGTTCTTCACGACGAGATGCTCTATGCCGATGCGCCTGTAGAAGTTGCCGATTTTTTCCGTATATTCATCGGCAGTCGCATGCTCCCCCTTATACCTGTAGTAGATGCGGATGATGTTGTACAGGTCCATCCCCTTGCTGCTCTGCGAAACACGGTCCAGGTAGGGGAGAATATTCTTTTCTATATGCTCGAAAGGGAATGAGAAGTAATGGCTGAAATCGGCTTCGGCCAACATCTGCCGCGTCCACTCCTCATCTCCTTCACGGGTGAGGTAGCCGATTGAGACATCGAGCTTCTTCGCAATATGGGAGAGCGTCGTCATGGAAGGCTGTGACTTGTCATTTTCTATAAGGCTCAGCATACCCTTGGTGATTTTGCCGCCTGCCAGATCCACCAGCGTCATATCCCTTTCTTTCCGCAACTGTCTGATGCGTTTTCCCAAAGTCATAATCTCATCTCCATATTTCTTTAGTTTAATTATATTAAACTTTTAATTGACAAGCAACCATTCCGGCATTATAATAAGTTTAATTAAATTAAACAAATGGGGTGAGGAAATGGTTTTTGATAAAAAGGTGCCTTTGCAGGAACGTCTCAACTTCATTGTCTACGCCTTGAGCCGCTTTGTCCTGAGCGTCGGGAAATATATCTACCTGTTCGCCGTGAGCTACTACATCCTGTATGAAACAGGATCGGCACTCTACTTCTCGGTCAACATGGCGATCAGCATTGCCACCACTGTACTCCTGCTGCCATTTTCCGGCGTCTTGAGCGACTTCGGAAATAAGAGGAGGATCATCATTACAGGCGAGACCATGAACAGCATCATACTCCTTGGCTTCTTCCTCTACACGATGATATATGACGTCACCCTGCTGGCCATCTACACGGTCACATTCCTGACTTCAATGATCGAGCCATTCATCTCCAATGCCTTTCAGGCTGCCATGACCGAACTCTTCCATAAGGACAGGATACAGAAGGTGATGGGGTACACTTCTGCCATCCTCTCATCGACGGTCATCCTCGGCCCCATCCTTGGCGGTGCACTGTTCGGACTGCTGAGTTTCAATCACATCATCATGATCTTCCTCATCGCCTACATCATTTCCGCCGCCCTCGATTTCCTTATGGACTTCAAGCTCCACTCCACCAAAGTGGAGAATGTGGAAAATAATGATGAGGGCGGAGGGATGGACAGATTCAAACGCGACATCAGCCAAGGCTTCATTTTCATTGCGGGGAATGAAGTATTCAAATCCCTTCTGCTCATCGGTGCACTGATCAACTTCATGGCGGGCGTCATAACGATCTTCCCGGAGAAGATGATGATCCATGAGCTGTCACTGCAGCCTGGGACGGTCGGCATCATCAATGCGATCGGCGGCCTGGGGGTGCTTGCCGGAGGCGTGGCGGTCGCCAGGATGAGAGGACTTGACCATCCCTTCCTCCTCATGAAGCGCGGGATGCTGACATTTGCCGGCCTGGTGGTCCTCTATCTTCTGCCGCTGTACCTCAATGGGGGCCTCATCTCCCACATACTCATCATCGGAAGTGTCGGAATCGGTATTGCCCTGGCGCTGCAGTTCATCAATATACCCATCAACCTCTTCGTCCAGCTCGTCACTCCGCAGCACGTCAAAGGACGGGTGTTTTCAGTCATGAACCTATGTTCCATGAGCATCATGCCGGTCGGCGCAATCTTCTATGGCTTCCTCTATGATTTTGAGCTCTACTGGCTGATCAATGCCGCCAGTGCAGTCCTGATGATTGCGGTAGTCCTGCTTTTCTTCAATGAAGGACTCCTCGCCAAGTCAAAAAGGATGTATATTGCTGCCAAGGCGGAGGGGGAGCTCGAGCGTGAGCCAGCAGAGGAAGCCGCCCATCCTGGAACCGACCTTCAGAGCATATAGAAAGGTACCCGCTTCCATAAATGGAAGCGGGTACCTTTGATGATGTTGCGGCAGCAATCGCCATTTATTATTCTGTTCCGTCACGAATAGAGGACGTCCCTCTCCATTCTATGATTCGGCCGATTCACCGGCCTGGGCTTCCTGTTTCTCTTCAAGTGAATGAAGCGCCTCTTCAATGGACAGCGCTACACCGTCCTCGATGTTGGTCGCAGTGACCTTGTCTGCGATGCCCTTCACTTCCGAAGCCGCATTGCCCATCGCAACCGCGGTGCCGACACGTTTGAGCATGGAAATGTCATTGAGGTTATCCCCCACTGCCATGATGTCCTTCATGTCGATGTCCATGATTTCTGCAATATGGGCAAGAGCAATCCCCTTCTGTGCATTTTCATGTGTCAATTCGATATTCCCTGCAGATGATGACGAGACGGCGAGGTTGCCGATTTCATTCAGTTCATTTTTAGCACGTACGAGTTTCGCACGGCTCGATGAAGAAGCAAGGAGCTTCAATATATTCTCGTCCTCACTTTCGAATATCGACCGGTAGTCATCCGTTTCTATCAGCGTTCCGCGTTCGAGCCTTTCCTCCATGAAGTTCCTGATCCGCTCCTCACTCGCAAGGTGGCCCATCTGGCCTGCAAGGTCCATGAATATCTCTATATCCCGCTCGACGCTTGAAGTGTAGATTGCACGGTCCGTATAGATCTGATAGAAGATATCCTCCGCACGGAACACATCTGCAACTTTATGGATCAGCTCTGTATTCAATGCATTGGTGAACAGGATTTCATGCGATTCATTGCGTACTTCGGCCCCATTCAGACAGATGTATGGCAATGGTGTCTCAAGCTCCCTGATGATGCCATGTGCTTCGTAGAATGCACGTCCTGTGGCTACAACGACCTGTACACCGCGTTCCATCGCCTTATTGATCGCCTCCATATTCCGGCGGCTGATATCATGATTGGGACCAAGCAGCGTCCCATCCATATCCAATGCGATTAGTTTGACCATAAGCCTTCTAAAACTCCCTCTATTAGTTTTACTTCATTTTATCAGAAAATTTAATCTACTGGCTATTTTTTTCTCTTTTCCCTCAACGCTCTGAAGAATGATTTTAACATCCCGCCGCACTCCGCTTCCAGGATTCCGCCTGTGACCGCTGCCCTGTGGTTGAAGCGTGGTTCCCCGAGAAGGTGCATCAGACTGTCCACCGTACCGCCCTTCAGATCTTTCGCTCCATAGACGACATGGGGGATGCGGCTCATCACGATGGCACCCGAGCACATGACGCACGGCTCCAGTGTGACATACAGCGTGCAGTCTTCCAGACGCCAGGATCCGACCACCTCGCTGGCCCGATTGATGGCGATGACTTCTGCGTGGGTCAACGGATTTTGTGACGTCTCCCTCAAGTTATGGCCTCTGGCGATGACCGCCCCATCATGGACGATGACCGCCCCGATCGGCACTTCACCAAGCGCTTCTGCCTTCTTCGCCTCTTCAATAGCCAGTTTCATGAACGTTTCATGCATCACTCCTGCCACCTTCAGCCATGATGAAGCGGCCATCCCGGATGATTTCGGTCACACTGTCGAGTATGATGTCAGCGCCTTCCATATCCTCCCTGCGGCTGGTCCCGCTGAGCACGCCTATGGTCCGCAGACCCTGTTCATAGCCAAGCATCGTATCCGCCCGGTTGTCCCCGATCATCACCATCTCCCTGAGGGTATAGTCATATCTATGGAACAACGGATTGAGGATGCGTATATCCGGCTTGTGGAACTCGGAATCATCCCCTGCGACCACATCGTGCACGACATCCTCCAGGGAGAACTTACGTACGAAATATTCCGTCGAGAGGCGGCTGTCGCTCGTCACTATGACATTCTTGTAGCCTTCCCCCGCCAGATGATGCAGTACATCCCCTGCGCCCTCAATCAGTTCCATGCTGTCGCGCAGTGAATCGAGGTTCTTTTCATAGAAGGCTTTCATCCATTCACCGCCACCCTTCTGGTAGCGTTCGAAATAATTCTGGATGGTCTCTCCTGTGCCGCTTGCGAGTATGGAGTTCGGTGCAATCTCCCCATCGATCAGGCCTAGCCTGTGCGCCAGCTCATCCTTGATGTCATGGCGGCCGAACTCCTGTGCAAATGCTTCAATGGACCGTTTTGCATAAGGGGTCCATACCTTCTGATAGTCCATCAGCGTCCCGTCTTTATCAAATAAAATTACACGCGTCATTTTGCCTCCCAATTAGAAAAATAAGAAGGCAAAACGCCTTCTCATTACTTATTTCGTATCGCTTCGAGCATGACTTCCGTCATCTTTTCAAGGTCGTACCGGGGATCGAATCCCCACTGGCGTTTTGCTTCGGTGGAATCTATTGCGTTCGGCCAGCTTTCTGCAATTCCCTGGCGTACCGGGTCCACATCGTAGTCCAGCTCGAAATCGGGAATATGCTTCCTGATTTCATTCGCCACCATCTCAGGGTTGATGCTCATGGCACTGACATTGAATGCATTGCGGTCCTTGAGCTGTCCAGGGTCCGCTTCCATCAATTTGATGATTGCATCAATCGCATCATCCATATACATCATGTCCATGTTGGTGCTCTTGTCTATGAATGAAGTGTAGCGTCCATTCCTGAGTGCTTCAAAATAGATTTCAACAGCGTAGTCCGTCGTACCGCCGCCTGGCTCCTTTACGTGCGAGATCAGGCCCGGGAAACGGACCCCCCGCGTATCCACGCCGAACTTCTCATGGTAATAGTCGCACAGCAGCTCGCCTGCCACCTTGTTTACCCCATACATGGTGGTCGGCCGCTGTATGGTGACCTGAGGTGTATTCTCCTTCGGTGTCGACGGGCCGAATGCCCCGATTGAACTTGGGGTGAAGAACTTCAGGCCGAATTCCCGGGCGGTTTCCAGTGCATTCACCAGACCGCCCATATTGATTTCCCATGCAAACTGGGGATTCTTTTCCGCAGTCGCACTCAACAATGAGGCCATATGCATCATCGTATCAGGCTTGAATTCGGAAACCAGTGCCTTCATCCGTTCCTGATCCCTGACATCCAGCACTTCAAAGGGCTTCCCCTTGAGCGCTTCCCCTTCAGGCTCCTTGATATCAGTCGGCAAAACATTCTCTTCCCCATACTTTTCCCTTAGTTTCAGGGTGAGCTCCGTGCCGATCTGGCCGAGCGCACCCGTTATGATAATTCGCTCCATTGCTGTACTCCTTATTTATGAGATTACGTTCAATTCCTTGCCGATCTTTTCGTAGACCGCAAGCGCCTCATCCAGCATTTCCTTCGTGTGCGCCGCAGTCGGCATATTCCTTACCCGGCCTGCCCCTTTCGGAACCGTCGGGAAGACGATGGATTTCGCATAGACGCCCTCTTCCATCAGACGCTTCGAGAACTCCTGCGTCGTCTTTTCATCCCCTATGATGCAAGGCGTTATCGGAGTTTCTGAATTGCCGATATCAAAGCCGAGCTTCTTCAGACCTTCCTTCAGGTAATCGCCGTTCTCCCATACTCTGTCATGCAGCTCTGTAGAAGCCATCAGCATGCGGACCGCTTCAGTAATTGCGCGCGTATCCCCTGGAGTCAGTGATGTGGAGAACAGGAATGGACGTGCCGCCACCTTCAGGTAGTCGATCAGGTCCTGGCTGCCGGCCACATAACCGCCGACGACGCCGATCGCTTTCGACAGTGTACCCATCTGGATATCGATATCCTTCTCCAGACCGAAATGCTTAACTGTGCCGGCTCCTTTGCCCATGACGCCTGAACCATGTGCGTCGTCGACATATGTGATCAGGTCGAATTCCTTTGCGATTTCGACGATTTCAGGCAGCAGTGCAACATCCCCATCCATGGAGAAGACGCCGTCGGTGATATACATGACTTTCCTGTACTGGCCGGACTCCACCGCTTCCTTCGCCTTACTGCGGAGATCCTCCATATCAGAGTGATTGACACGGATGATCTTCGCACGGGACAGGCGGCATCCGTCAATGATGGATGCATGGTTCAGTTCATCGGATAGGATGGCGTCCTCCTTGCCCATGACGGCCTGTATGGCAGCCATGTTGCAGTTGAATCCGGACTGGAATGCAACAGCCGCTTCCGTCCCTTTGAATTTGGCTAGCGTCTCCTCGAGTTCCACGTGCAGATCAAGTGTTCCATTGATTGTACGTACAGCTCCTGCCCCCACCCCATGGGAGTCGATCGCTTCCTTCGCCACCTTCTTTAATGTCTCGTCTGTTGCCAGACCCAGATAGTTGTTGGAAGACAGGTTGATCAATTTTTTCCCCTCAATCGTGATTTCAGGACCATTCGCGCCCTCTACGACATTGATCTCATTATAAAGCCCATTTTCCTTGAGTTCCTGCAGATTCGATGCAAGATATTCGTCCAAAATTTTAGACATTGTCTATCTCCTCCTCTTTCCCATATCATATCACAAGTGGAACTTCACTTAGAATTGAAAACATGGGTTTTATTATGTTTATAAAAGTGCGAAAATTTGATAAAATTATGTAATATAATTTATGGAGGCGAATTAAATGACGATAGATGAAATCGCAAAAACCATACTCCCTGATATGGTCGAAAACAGACGATATATGCACATGCATCCTGAAGTTTCATTTCAGGAGGATGAGACGTATCAATACATACTGGAACGCCTGAAACGCTACCCGGGCGTTACGGTCCGGGAAGGTGTCGGCGGACGCGGCCTGCTTGCCACAATCGGTGATGCGCCCCATCCCCACATCGCCATCCGTGCAGACTTTGATGCACTGCCGATCCATGATGAGAAGGATGTGCCATACAGGTCGACGGTCGATGGTGTGATGCATGCATGCGGACACGATGCCCATACAAGCACCCTCCTCGCCTTGCTGGAACTAGTACACAGGAATCGTGAAGATCTCAAGGGCAGTGTTTCCTTCATCTTCCAGTTCGCTGAAGAAGTGCAGCCAGGCGGCGCGATTTCGATGGTGGAGGACGGTGTGCTTGAAGGCATCGACAAAGTCTACGGGCAGCACTACTGGAGCCAATACCCGACCCATCAGATCAAGACGAAGCCGGGACCGGTCATCTCGAGCCCCGATATGTTCACGATCCGTATACAGGGCAGGGGCGGACATGCCGCAAAGCCCCAGAATTCGGTCGACCCGGTCGTCATCGCCGCAGAACTCATCACAAATCTGCAGACTGCGGTCTCAAGACAGGTTTCCCCACTGGATAATGCAGTCGTGACCGTCGGCAAAGTACGGGCCGGTGATGCTTTCAATGTCATACCGGATTCTGCCGAACTCATAGGGACTGTACGGACATTCGATCACACTGTAAAGGAGCGGATCCGCGACATCTTCCATCAGGAGGCCCAACTGACCGCTGAAAAACGGGGGGCGACAGCAGAAGTCGACTATAATTTCGGCTATCCTGCAGTCGTCAATCATGAATCGGAAGCCTCAGTGATCCAGCAGGCAGCTGAAGCACTCGGATTCGACTTCGAGGAGGCCAAACCACTGATGATCGGGGAGGATTTCTCCTATTACATCAATGAACGGCCCGGCGCGTTCTTCTTCACCGGATCCGGAAACTCCGGAAAGCACAGCGACTATGTGCATCATCACCCGAAATTCGACATGGACGAAGATGCCATGCAAAGCGGCCTTTCCATGTTCATGAAAATACTTGAAATCGAGCAGGTGATCGAATGGAAATAGCAATGATAGAACGTCTGACGGAAACCCACTACAATGAGATGGTGCGTCTGCGCCGCCATTTCCACATGTATCCCGAACTTTCATTCCATGAGGTCCAGACGCCCGCATATATTGCCGAATACCTGCGGGAACTGGGCCTCGATGTGCAGGAAGGCGTCGGTGGACGCGGTGTCGTCGGCAGGCTGATCACCGACCCTTCCCTGCCTACTGTAGCACTGCGGGCTGATTTCGACGCCCTTCCCATCCAGGACCAGAAGGATGTGCCGTACAGGTCCACTGTCCCCGGAGTCATGCATGCATGCGGACACGATGCCCACACGGCTGTGCTGCTCACTGTGGCACGCATCCTCTCGGAGAATAGGGAGCATCTGAAGGGTAACGTGGTCTTCATCCACCAGCATGCCGAAGAAGTGGATCCCGGCGGCGCCATACAGATGATTGCCGATGGATGTCTGGAAGATGTCGATGTCATTTTCGGACAGCATGTCACCAGCAGTCTTGATGTCGGCACCATCGGATATAAATACGGCACGGCCACAGGCATGCCTGATGATTTCACCATAAAAATACACGGACGCGGAGGACATGCCTCAAAACCGCATGTGGCCACCGACCCCGTGGCAGCGGCGATCTCTTTCTGCAATCAGCTGCAGTACATCGTCACCCGCAAATCGAAACCGATGGAACCGGTCGTCCTGTCCATCACGATGTTCAACGGCGGACACCAGCATAACATCATCCCGGACGAGGTCGAAGTCGGAGGGACCATCCGCACCTTCAATGCCGAGACGCAGAATGTCATGATCACAGAGCTGAAGAAGTGTCTCGAAGGGCTGGTCACCACTACAGGCATCTCCTATGACCTTGATTACATGAAGGGGTATCCGCCTGTAGTAAATACGACTGATGAGACGGATCTTGTACTGGCGGCGGCAAAGCAGGTCTCCACCGTGAAGGAAGTCCAGGAGCTGGAACCGGACCTCGGCGGCGAGGACTTCTCCTACTACCTGCAGCGTGTGCCCGGCACCTTCTACTACACCGGGACACGGAACCCCAACTTCAAAGCGGACTACCCGCATCATCATGGCAAATTCGACATTGATGAAAAGGGCCTGACGAACGCAGTGTCCGTCATGCTGAAATCCGTATTCAACTATCTGGAAAAGGAGTCTTACGAATGATGGACCTGACCAATGAAATAGAACAGCACTATGAGGATATGGTCGCCATACGCCGCCATATGCACATGCACCCTGAAGTATCGTTTGAAGAGGAGAATACGAAACGTTATATATATGAACAGATCAGGGACCTCGGCTTTGATATCCGTCAGGATGTAGGCGGTAATGGCATTGTCGCGCGTCTCCATGTAAATGACGACTATAAGACGGTCGGACTGCGCGCCGACTTCGATGCCCTGCCCATCCAGGACGAAAAGGATGTCCCCTACAGATCGACCAACCCGGGTGTGATGCATGCTTGCGGCCATGATGCCCACACGGCGATGCTGATTACAGCAGCCCGCATACTGGCCGCACACAAAGAGGAACTCCCCGTCAACGTGGTCCTCATCCACCAGCATGCAGAAGAGCTGCTTCCTGGAGGCGCAAAAGCGATGATTGAGGACGGAGCCTTGGAAGATGTCGATTATGTATTCGGAACGCACGTCTCCAGCCTCTATCCCGTCGGCACCCTCTCATATACCTATGACTATGCATTTGCGAGTGCCGATGCATTTTCTATCGAGATAGAAGGACGGGGCGGCCATGGCGCTGAGCCTCATGAGGCAATCGATCCTGTTGTTGCTGCAGCCTCCCTCATCCAGCAGATGCAGAGCATCGTCTCAAGAACCATAGATCCGCTGAAATCTGCTGTCGTCACCGTATCTACCTTCAATGGAGGGTCCTCCTTCAATGTCATTCCAAATACCGTTGAAATCAGCGGTACAATCAGGACCTTCGAAAAGGAAGTCAAAGAAAGGGTACGGCAGCGCATGGAAGGCATCATCCGCGGGATTGAGTCGAGCTTCGACGTCAAATGCCATCTCAAATACACAGATGGCTATCCTTCACTGCTCAATGACAATGATCAGCTAGACCACACATTGAATGTATTGAAGGATGCCAGCTACGTTAAGACCTGTGAGGAGAACCCACCATCCATGGGGGGAGAAGACTTCTCCTACTTCCTGCAGGAAAGGCCGGGATGCTACTTCTATACAGGAGTAAGAAACACAGATATCGGTGCCGACCGCCCCCATCATCATCCGCTATTCGATATTGATGAGCGCGGCATGAAAGCCGGTGTCGAAGCACTCATAAGGATAGTGACTGGGTTTGAATAGTAGAATAAAGGCGTCCTCAGTTTGAGGACGCCTTTATTTGCCACAAAAAAAGAGCCGGGGTTCCCCGGCTCTTCCTTCCAATGAAATTGGATTATTTGATGATGTCAGTTACAACACCTGATCCAACAGTACGTCCACCTTCACGGATGGAGAAACGTGTACCGTCTTCGATAGCGATTGGAGAAATGAGTTGAACTGTCATTTCAACGTTGTCGCCAGGCATAACCATTTCAGTACCTTCAGGAAGGTTTACTACACCAGTTACGTCCGTAGTACGGAAGTAGAACTGTGGGCGGTAATTGTTGAAGAATGGAGTGTGACGTCCACCTTCTTCTTTTGAAAGTACATAAACTTCTGCTTTGAACTCTGTGTGTGGAGTGATGGATCCAGGCGCAGCAAGTACTTGGCCACGTTGGATGTCGTCACGGGATACACCACGGAGAAGTGCACCGATGTTGTCGCCAGCTTCAGCATAATCAAGAAGCTTACGGAACATTTCAACACCTGTAACAGTTGTTTTGGAGGACTCTTCAGCAAGACCGATGATTTCAACTTCGTCACCGACTTTGATTTGTCCACGGTCAACACGGCCTGTTGCAACTGTACCGCGGCCAGTGATGGAGAATACGTCCTCTACTGGCATCATGAATGGCTTGTCGGAGTCACGCTCTGGAGTTGGGATATAGTCATCCACTGCCTGCATGAGTTCAAGAATTTTATCTTCGTACTCTTCGTCGCCTTCAAGTGCTTTGAGGGCAGAACCAGCGATTACTGGGATGTCATCGCCAGGGAAGTCGTATTCGGAAAGCAGTTCACGCACTTCCATTTCTACGAGTTCAAGAAGCTCTTCGTCGTCTACCATGTCAACTTTGTTGAGGAATACAACAAGCGCAGGTACGCCAACGTTTTTGGAGAGCAGGATGTGCTCACGTGTTTGTGGCATTGGACCGTCTGCTGCAGAAACAACGAGGATACCGCCGTCCATTTGAGCTGCACCAGTGATCATGTTTTTAACGTAGTCAGCGTGTCCTGGGCAGTCAACGTGCGCATAGTGACGCTTTTCAGTTTCATACTCGATGTGGGAAGTGTTGATTGTGATTCCACGTTCTTTTTCTTCTGGTGCGTTGTCGATCATGTCATAGCTCTGAGCTTCACCTGGACCTCTTTTAGCAAGAACAGTCGCGATAGCAGCTGTCAGAGTTGTTTTACCATGGTCAACGTGACCAATTGTACCAATATTGGCATGTGTTTTGGAACGGTCGAATTTTTCTTTTGCCATTTCGTATACCTCTCCTTAAATAAAGTTATTGTTTGTTTTATATTGAAACTCGGAGCGGGCTGCACCCGCCCGAGGTGTTTCTAAATCACTTATAAATGATTCAAGCCTAAAAATCAAGCGGGCTGATTATTCACCTTTGTTTTTCTTGATGATTTCTTCAGAGATTGATTTCGGCACTTCTTCATAGTGATCGAATGTCATTGTATAAGTTCCGCGGCCTTGCGTGTTTGAACGCAGGTTGGTCGCATATCCGAACATTTCGGACAGTGGAACGAATGCGTTGACGACTTGGGCGTTACCGCGTGCAGCCATACCTTCGACACGGCCACGACGGCTTGTAACGTCACCCATGATGTCTCCCATGTACTCTTCAGGCATTACGATTTCAACCTTCATCATCGGCTCAAGGATTACAGGGTCACAAACCTTGGCAGCTTCTTTGAGTGCCAGGGATGCAGCCACCTTGAAGGCCATCTCAGAGGAGTCGACATCGTGGTAGGAACCATCGAAGAGTTTCGCTTTGACGTCTACCATAGGGTAGCCGGCAAGCACACCGTTTTCCATGGCATCCCTGATACCTGCTTCTACGGATGGGATATATTCACGTGGTACCACACCACCGACGATTGCGTTTTCGAACTCGAAACCGCCACCGACTTCGTTAGGTGTGAATTCAACATGAACGTCACCGTATTGGCCGCGGCCGCCGGATTGACGTGTGAATTTACCTTGTACAGAAGCCTGCTTCTTGAATGTTTCACGGTAGGATACCATTGGTGCACCTACGTTACAGTCAACTTTGAATTCACGCTTCATACGGTCGACAAGGATGTCGAGGTGAAGCTCACCCATACCACCGATGATGACCTGTCCAGTCTCATTATCAGTGTGGGCTGTGAATGTAGGGTCCTCTTCCTGAAGCTTGACGAGGGCGTTGGACATCTTGTCCTGGTCAGCTTTGGATTTCGGTTCTACAGACAGGTGGATAACCGGTTCAGGGAAGTCCATGGACTCAAGAATAACTTGATTCTTTTCATCACACAGCGTATCTCCTGTACCAGTATCTTTGAGTCCGATTGCTGCTGCGATATCTCCAGAGTAGACTGTGGAGATCTCCTGACGGGAGTTCGCATGCATCTGCAGGATACGTCCGACACGCTCACGCTTGTCTTTCGTAGTATTCCTGATGTAGGAACCTGCGTCCAGTGTACCGGAGTACACACGGAAGAAAGTAAGTTTACCCACGAACGGGTCTGTCATTACTTTGAATGCAAGTGCAGCAAATGGTTCGGAATCATCCGGCTTCGCAATGATTTCCGCATCTTCGTCACCTTTTTTGTGTCCAACGATAGGTTTTACATCAAGTGGTGATGGCAGATAGTCGATTGTTGCATTAAGGAGCAGTTGTACCCCTTTGTTCTTGAAGGCTGTACCGCACATTACAGGGTAGAACTCGACATCACATGTCGCCTGGCGGATTGCAGCTTTGAGTTCTGCAACTGAAATTTCTTCTCCACCCAGGTATTTTTCCATGACGTCTTCATTCACGTCAGCGAGGCCTTCAATCAGGCTTTCTCTGAGTTCTTCCGCTTTGTCCTGGTAGTCAGCCGGTATTTCGATTTCGTCGATTTCCGTACCCAGGTCGTTGTTGTACTTGAATGCCTTCATTTCTACCAGATCGATGATGCCATTGAAGTCATCTTCAGCACCAATCGGCAGCTGGATCGGGTGGGCATTCGCCTGCAGTCGGTCTCTGAGGGTACTTACTGAATATTCGAAGTCCGCACCGACTTTGTCCATCTTGTTGATGAATACAACACGTGGAACGCCGTATGTCGTAGCCTGTCTCCAGACTGTTTCAGTCTGCGGCTCGACACCTGATTGGGCATCAAGAACTGTTACTGCACCATCAAGTACACGGAGGGACCGTTCAACTTCTACAGTGAAGTCTACGTGTCCAGGTGTATCGATGATGTTGACGCGGTGACCGTCCCACTGCGCTGTTGTGGCAGCGGATGTGATCGTGATTCCACGTTCCTGTTCCTGCTCCATCCAGTCCATCTGGGATGCACCTTCGTGAGTTTCACCAATCTTGTGGATGCGGCCTGTATAATAAAGAATACGTTCAGTCGTCGTCGTCTTACCAGCATCGATGTGGGCCATGATACCGATATTACGCGTTTTATCTAAAGAGAATTCTCTTGCCATTTGTATCCTTTTCTCCTTCCAGGAATGGGATGAAATTAAGCTAAGCGGCTATGGGGCTCCGACTACCAGCGGTAGTGAGCGAATGCCCTGTTTGCTTCAGCCATCTTGTGTGTGTCTTCACGTTTCTTGACGGCTCCGCCTGTATTGTTGGCAGCATCAAGAATTTCGTTCGCTAGGCGCTCTTCCATTGTCTTTTCCCCACGCAGACGTGCGTAGTTCACGAGCCAACGAAGTCCGAGAGTTGTACGGCGGTCTGCACGTACCTCTACTGGCACCTGGTAGTTTGAACCACCTACACGGCGTGCTTTAACTTCAAGTACCGGCATGATGTTCTCGATCGCTTCATCAAAAACTTCGATTGCATCCCTGCCAGAACGTTCCTGTACAAGATCAAATGCTGAATAGAGAATTCTTTGGGATGTACCGCGTTTTCCGTCCACCATCATTTTATTGATAAGCTTAGTCACAAGTTTGGAATTGTGAATCGGATCCGGCAATACGTCTCTTTTGGCAACTGGTCCTTTACGTGGCATAGTCATCCTCCTTTCAAAAATTAGGTTTGTGTACGTCATATCATGACGGAATTATTTTTTCTTAGGGCGTTTAGTACCGTAGAGTGAACGGCCTTGTCTGCGGTCGTTGACACCTGAAGTATCAAGCGCACCACGTACGATATGGTAACGCACACCAGGAAGGTCCTTTACACGTCCACCGCGAATAAGTACTACACTGTGTTCTTGCAGGTTGTGCCCGATTCCAGGAATATATGCGTTCACTTCAACATTATTTGAAAGTCTCACACGTGCATATTTACGCAGAGCGGAGTTCGGTTTCTTAGGAGTCATTGTTCCAACACGAGTACAAACACCGCGTTTCTGTGGTGCATTTTCGTGTGTCACACGCTTCTTAAGGCTGTTGAACCCTCTGTTCAATGCTGGTGAGTCTGATTTCTGTCCTTTTGATTGACGAGGTTTTCTTACAAGCTGATTAATCGTTGGCATGGTTTTCCTCCTCTCTTCATTAATCCCACACATCCAGGTGGTTCATTTTTAGGGTATAAAAAATGTGTAAGACTGAAATCTTACATTTCAACATTTTCTATCTCCATATCGATCGTATCGATCCCATATAGAGTAACCTTAATAATAATAGCATCCGCCACTATTGATGTCAACAATATATCATGAAAAACAGGCCCCACTCCGGAGAGTGGGAGCTGCTGTTATTCTTCTATCAATACTTCTTCCTTATCGGCTGCTTCAGTATTTCTTTCGACATCGATCTCGACATCGCGGTACTTCGGCATGCCTGTTCCTGCCGGAATCAGCTTACCGATGATGACATTTTCCTTGAGGCCGAGAAGTTCATCCCGTTTTCCTTTGATTGCAGCATCTGTAAGTACTCTTGTCGTTTCCTGGAAGCTGGCTGCAGAGAGGAAGCTCTCTGTTTCAAGGGATGCTTTCGTGATTCCGAGCAGTACCGGTTTCGCCGTTGCTGGACGTTTACGCTTCTTGAAGATTTCCTTGTTTGCATCCGTAAACGCATGGATGTCGACAAGTGCACCTGGAAGGAGCGTCGTGTCTCCAGCATCGATGATCCTGACTTTCCTGAGCATCTGTCTGACCATGACCTCGACGTGCTTATCGTCGATTTCAACACCCTGCATGCGGTATACCTTCTGAACTTCCTTGAGAAGATATTCCTGTGTGCGGTTCAAGCCCGCTACCGCAAGGAGTTCCTTCGGTTCTATCGAACCTTCTGTAAGGATCTGGCCGGGTTCGATCTGATCTCCAACTTCCACGAGCAGACGCGCTGTCGCCGGTGCTGTGTAGGTCTTCGTCTCCTGCTCGCCCTTGATCTTGATCTCCTGCTGGCGGTCCTTGACGACTTCGATATCCGTAACGGCTCCGCGGATTTCTGAAATCATCGCCTGACCTTTTGGATTACGTGCCTCGAAGAGCTCCTGGATACGCGGGAGACCCTGGGTAATATCGCTTCCGGCAACCCCACCTGTGTGGAATGTACGCATTGTAAGCTGTGTACCCGGTTCACCGATGGATTGGGCAGCGATTGTACCGACTGCTTCACCCACTTCGACTTTTTCGCCTGTCGCCAGGTTTTTACCATAGCAGCGCTCACAAACACCATGACGGGTGTTGCATGTGAAGGCAGAGCGGATGTACATCTCTTCGATGCCGCTGTTCACGATCTCCTTCGCCAGTTCTGTGGTGATGAGTTCGTTTGAACGCACAAGGATTTCTTTCGTTTCAGGATGTCTCACCGTTTCTTTCGAATAGCGCCCTTCCAGACGGTCGATGAACGGTTCGATGAGCTCGGACCCTTCTGTCAATGCAGAAACGAGGAGGCCTTTGTCCGTACCACAGTCGTCATCACGCACGATGACATCCTGTGCCACATCAACAAGCCTTCTTGTGAGATAACCGGAGTCGGCCGTCTTGAGTGCTGTATCGGCAAGACCTTTACGCGCCCCGTGTGTGGAAATGAAGTACTCGAGTACCGTCAGCCCTTCACGGAAGCTGGACTTGATCGGGAGTTCGATGATCTGTCCGGATGGGTTGGCCATGAGTCCACGCATACCAGCAAGCTGGGTGAAGTTGGACGCATTACCACGGGCACCGGAATCACTCATCATGAAGATTGGGTTCAGACGGTGGAGTGATGCCATCAGGCGTTCCTGGATGACGTCCTTGGCTCTCGTCCAGAGTTCGATGACGGCACCATAGCGCTCGTCTTCAGTGATCAGACCGCGTGCAAACTGCTTCTGCACTTTTTCGACCTTCTCTTCTGTCTCATCAATGATCTGCTGTTTATCCGGCAGGACCACGATATCGGATACACCTACGGTGATTCCGGCTTTGGAAGAATACTTGAAGCCGAGGTCCTTCATGAGGTCGAGCATTACGGATGTTTCTGTGATGTGGAACTTGTTGAATACTTCCGCGATGATCTGACCCAGGTACTTCTTGTTGAAAGGTTCCACGATCGGCGTCTCCTTGAGCCTCTCTGCCAACCCGCCTTCACCAAGCTCCGATACTGAAACGAAGTAGCGGTCCGGAGTCTTATCCTCAAGGTTTTCCCTTGTCGGTTCATTGAGGTATGGGAAGGATGGCGGCATGATCTCGTTGAAGATGACCTTGCCTGTCGTCGTCATCAGGATCTTGCCTTTATTCTCTTCGGAGACCTTCTCCGTCTCGAGTGAATTCGTGTGCAGTCCGATGCGTGTATGAAGCTGCACATAGCCATTCTGGTAGGCCATTACAACTTCATTCGTATCTTTGAAGATGTGTCCTTCACGTTTCGTGTTCTCCCTCTCGAGGGTGAGATAGTAGTTCCCCAGCACCATATCCTGTGATGGTGTAACAACCGGCTTCCCGTCCTTCGGATTGAGGATGTTCTGGGCAGCGAGCATCAGCATGCGCGCTTCCGCCTGTGCTTCTTTGGAGAGCGGCACGTGTACCGCCATCTGGTCTCCATCGAAGTCGGCATTGTACGCCGTCGTCACCAGTGGGTGCAGACGGATGGCGCGGCCTTCGACAAGCGTCGCCTCGAACGCCTGGATACCCAGACGGTGGAGCGTTGGTGCACGGTTGAGGAGGACAGGGTGTTCTTTGATGACATCTTCAAGAACATCCCATACATCATCTTCCATACGCTCGATCTTGCCTTTGGCGTTTTTGATGTTTGTCGCCATTTCACGTTCTACAAGCTCTTTCATTACGAACGGCTTGAAGAGTTCAAGTGCCATTTCCTTCGGCAGTCCGCATTGATACATCTTCAAGCTTGGTCCAACAACGATTACGGAACGGCCTGAATAGTCGACACGCTTACCAAGAAGGTTCTGACGGAAACGACCCTGCTTCCCTTTGAGCATGTGGGAAAGCGATTTGAGCGGGCGGTTCCCCGGTCCTGTCACCGGACGGCCGCGACGGCCGTTATCGATGAGTGCATCCACCGCTTCCTGAAGCATGCGCTTCTCATTCTGGACGATGATGCCGGGAGCACCGAGGTCCAACAGACGCTTCAGGCGGTTGTTTCGGTTGATTACACGACGATAGAGGTCATTCAGATCGCTTGTTGCAAAGCGGCCCCCATCAAGCTGCACCATTGGACGGATTTCCGGTGGGATGATCGGCAGGACATCGAGGATCATCCATGATGGGTCATTGCCGGAACTGCGGAATGATTCAACGACTTCAAGGCGTTTGATTGCCCTTGTCAGGCGCTGCCCCGTAGCAGTTTCCAGCTCTTTCCTCAGTGCTTCGAGTTCTTCTTCAAGGTTGACGTCCATAAGGAGTTCCTTGATCGCTTCCGCACCCATCTTGGCTGTGAACGTGTTGCCGTGTTTGTCATAGTATTCCCTGTACTCACGCTCAGTGAGGAGCTGCTTCGGTTCAAGACCTGTGGAGCCCGGTTTGATTACTGCATAGGAAGCAAAGTAGATGACTTCTTCCAGTGAACGCGGTGACATGTCGAGGAGCAGTCCCATCCTGGACGGGATGCCCTTGAAGTACCATATATGGGAGACAGGGGCAGCAAGTTCAATGTGCCCCATCCTTTCCCGGCGTACTTTGGAGCGTGTCACTTCGACACCACAACGGTCACAGACCATGCCTTTATACCTTACACGCTTGTATTTTCCACAGCTGCACTCCCAGTCCTTCGTAGGACCGAAGATCTTTTCACAGAAAAGGCCGTCCCTTTCAGGCTTCAATGTTCTGTAATTGATTGTTTCAGGCTTCTTCACTTCACCAAAGGACCATGAGCGGATCTTTTCTGATGAAGCAAGACCTATTTTCATATATTGAAATCTATTTACATCTATCAATGAGCTTTCCTCCCTAAAGTTTTATCAAGCTCAATCATCATTCAGTGACATCTTCAGTTGCAGCGCTTGTCTTCTCGCTCAAATTCATCTGATTGGATGCATCATCCTCTTCAGTATCACGCATCTCGACTTCTTCGTCCTGATCATCGAGGATGTTGACGTCGAGGCCAAGACTCTGGAGTTCCTTCATCAATACGCGGAATGACTCAGGGACGCCAGGTTTAGGGACGTTTTCACCTTTTACAATCGCTTCATAAGTCTTCACACGTCCTACAGTATCATCCGACTTGACCGTCAGGATTTCCTGCAAGGTATAGGCGGCACCATAGGCTTCCAGTGCCCATACTTCCATTTCCCCGAAACGCTGGCCACCGAATTGGGCCTTACCGCCAAGCGGCTGCTGCGTAACCAGGGAATATGGTCCGGTGCTTCTTGCGTGAAGCTTGTCGTCGACCATGTGGGCGAGTTTGAGCATGTACATGACGCCTACGGAGATGCGGTTTTCGAACGGATCGCCTGTGCGTCCATCATAAAGGACGGTCTTGCCATCGCGTGCAAGGCCGGCTTCAGCCATCGTCTCCCATACGTCTTCTTCGTTGGCACCATCGAATACCGGTGACGCCATCTTCAGACCCATCGCACGGGCCGCCATACCGAGGTGGAGTTCAAGCACCTGTCCGATGTTCATACGGGAAGGTACACCCAGCGGGTTGAGCATGATGTCGATCGGTGTGCCGTCCGGCATGTAAGGCATGTCCTCTTCCGGAAGGATCCTGGAGATTACACCTTTGTTCCCGTGACGTCCACACATCTTGTCCCCTACGCTGATCTTACGCTTCTGCACGATGTAGACACGTACGAGCTGGTTGACACCCGGGGACAGTTCGTCGCCATCTTCACGATTGAACACTTTGACGTCGAGGACGATGCCGCCGGCACCGTGTGGCACGCGCAGTGAAGTATCGCGCACTTCGCGCGCCTTCTCACCAAATATCGCATGCAGGAGGCGCTCCTCTGCAGTCAGTTCCGTCACACCTTTCGGCGTCACCTTCCCGACGAGGATATCGCCATCCTTGACTTCTGCGCCAATGTGAACGATGCCACGGTCATCGAGCTTCTTGAGTGCGTTATCGGAGACGTTCGGAATATCCCTTGTGATTTCTTCAGGTCCGAGCTTGGTGTCCCTGGATTCAGATTCATACTCTTCGATATGGATGGATGTATAGACATCATCTTTGACGAGACGTTCACTCATGATTACTGCATCCTCATAGTTGTAGCCGTCCCATGTCATGAAGCCGACCACGACGTTCTGTCCAAGCGCCATCTCACCATTGTCCATGGATGGTCCGTCTGCAAGGATTTCACCTTGTGTGACTACATCACCTTTTGCGACGATCGGTTTCTGGTTGTAGCATGTACCGGAGTTGGAACGGATGAATTTGGACAGCCTGTAGATATCCTTTTCTGTTTCTACTTCCTTGCCATTCTCCTCCTCGATGCGGCGGATGTGTATTTCTTTAGCTTCCACATGCTCCACACGGCCTTTATAGCGTGCAACTATCGCAGCGCCGGAGTCACGGGCAGCCACATGCTCCATGCCTGTGCCGATATGAGGGGACTGCGGTATGAGAAGTGGTACAGCCTGACGCTGCATGTTCGCACCCATCAACGCACGGTTGGAGTCATCGTTTTCGAGGAATGGGATACACGCTGTTGCAGCAGAAACGACCTGCTTTGGAGAAACATCCATGTAGTCCATGCGTTCCCTTGCCATTTTCGTGTTGTTGCCGCGGAAACGGCATACGATTTCTTCCCTTACGAAGGATCCGTCCTCATTCAGGAGGGCGTTGGCCTGGGCCACGACATAGCTGTCTTCCTCATCGGCAGTAAGGTAGTCGATCTGGTCCGTTACACGGTTCGTTTCCGCATCCACTCTTCTGTATGGTGTTTCGATGAAGCCGAATTCATTCACTCTGGCAAAGCTCGAGAGTGAGTTGATCAGACCGATGTTCGGGCCCTCCGGCGTCTCGATCGGACACATGCGGCCGTAGTGGGAATAGTGTACGTCCCGCACTTCCATGCCCGCACGTTCACGCGTCAGACCGCCGGGCCCAAGCGCAGACAGACGTCTTTTATGTGTCAGCTCTGCAAGCGGATTCGTCTGGTCCATGAACTGGGAAAGCTGGGAGCTTCCGAAGAACTCTTTTATGGATGCGATCACAGGACGGATATTGATGAGCTGCTGTGGTGTGATCGACTCAGTATCCTGAATCGACATGCGCTCCCTTACTACACGCTCCATACGGGAAAGTCCGATCCTGAACTGGTTCTGCAGGAGTTCACCGACAGAGCGCAGGCGACGGTTGCCGAGGTGGTCGATATCATCTGTATGACCCACACCTTCAATCAGGTTGAAGAAGTAGCTCATGGAGGCGATGATGTCAGACGGTGTGATGGACTTCACTTCCACATCCGGGAAGGCGTTGCCGATCACTGTCGTTGTACCCTCTTCCTGGTTCGGTGCTTCCACTTTGATGGATTGGATTTCAATCGGTTCATCCAGAAGTCCATTTTCAAGGCGGAATGTTTCAAGGTTTGCATTGGCTTCCAGCACATCCATGATGCTGTCCAATGTGCGCCTGTCGACGGTCGTACCTGTTTCCGCTACGATTTCGCCCGTTTCCTTGTCCACGATAGGCTCAGCAAGCACTTGGTTGAACAGACGGTTCTTAAGGTGGAGCTTCTTATTCATCTTGTAGCGTCCAACACTCGCGAGATCATAACGCTTCGGATCAAAGAACCGTGAGTAGAGGAGATTTCTGGCATTCTCAACTGTCGGCGGCTCGCCTGGGCGAAGTCGTTCGTATATTTCTAGGAGTGCCTGATCCACTGTTTCTGTCGTATCCTTCTCCAGTGTGTTCCTGAGATGTTCACTGTCACCGAGAAGGTTTATGATTTCCTGGTCTGTAGAAAATCCGAGCGCCCTGAGCAGTACCGTCATCGGCAGCTTGCGCGTACGGTCTATTCTTACGTAAACTATATCTTTAGCATCGATTTCGTATTCGAGCCATGCACCACGGTTGGGAATCACCGTCGCCCCAAAGCTCGCTTTGCCGTTCTTATCCATTTTTTCCGAGTAGTATACGGATGGACTTCTGACAAGCTGTGATACGATTACACGCTCTGCGCCATTGATAATGAAAGTACCTGTATCCGTCATCAGTGGGAAGTCACCCATGAATACTTCCTGTTCCTTGACTTCGCCCGTTTCCTTGATGACAAGGCGTACTTTTACACGCAATGGTGCAGAATATGTTGCATCATGGTTCTTTGCCTCTTCCTCATCGTACTTGGGTTCGCCAAGCTTATAGTCCACAAATTCCAATGACATGTTCCCAGTGAAGTCCTCGACCGGTGAAATGTCCTTGAACATTTCGATCAGGCCCGTCTGCAGGAACCATTCATAGGATTTCGTCTGGATTTCGATCAGGTTCGGCAAATCCAATTTCTCTTCGATACGTGCATAGCTTCTGCGTTTAGCGTGTCTTCCATATTGAATCAATTGACTCATCGACAGATTCACCCCTAATAAAAATTACGTAAAACATTCACCGAAGCAGTTAAACAGTTAATAAGACAAAAAGAAAACGGAATCGTGACCAACCCCATTTTCTATTTATTAACAATATTTAATACGCTCCATCCAATCAGTGTTCAAAAAGTGCATACTGATTGACATTATATTTTTACATTCTATAACTATAACACAGAAAATTTGTCAAGTCAAACACTGGTCTTCTACATTTTGATGCCCTTCAGCACATGATAGCCTTTGTCCTTGGCAACGATTTCCGAGTTCCCGAAAAGCTTTTCAACTGCTTTTCTGTACGACGGCATGCCCTGCTTCTTCTGGACCACCATATAGAAGGATCCTCCTGCGCCAAGTTTCCTGTGGGCATCTTCAATCATTTCCAGCACCACTGGCTTCCCCGCACGGAAAGGCGGGTTGGTCACATAGAGCGCCGGAGGCTCTGCAAGTTCCCTTTCATCATATTCCGTACGATCCATCACTTCGGCTTCCACACCATTCTGCTCTGCATTCCCACGGCACAGCATAAGCGCGTCGGAATTCACTTCGACCATGACAGGCCTTGCACCCAGCACATCGCCAAGGACAATGCCGATCGGGCCGTATCCTGCACCCATGTCTACGAATACACCGCCTTCTGACATGTTAGTGTCATGGACGACGGCATCGATCAGAACCGAGGATCCATAGTCGATACGGTCCCTCGAAAAGACGCCGCGGTCGGTCCTGAAGCGGTAGACCCTGCCCCTGTAGTTGAATTTGATCTCCCTATATTCATGTTCTGTATTATCTCCAGTGAAATAATGGCTCATGATACCACTCCTATGTAATGAAGCACTTGAATAAAATAACAAAGGAGGCCCATTTAAACAGTAGATGTTTAACATGAGCCTCCAAGTGTTTACACAAAAATTATTTAAGTTCTACGCTTGCGCCAACTTCTTCAAGCTGGGATTTGAGTTCTTCAGCTTCTTCTTTAGCGAGGCCTTCTTTGACAACTTTAGGTGCGCCGTCAACGACTGCTTTCGCTTCTTTGAGTCCGAGACCAGTTGCTTCACGAACAACTTTGATGACTTTGATCTTGGAAGATCCAGCGTCTGTAAGTTCAACGTCGAATTCAGTCTGTTCTTCAGCAGCTGCTTCTCCGCCGCCTGCGCCTGCTGCTGCTACTGGAGCTGCAGCTGTTACGCCGAATTCTTCTTCAATTGCTTTAACAAGGTCGTTAAGTTCAAGTACGGACATTTCTTTTATTGCTTCAATGATTTGTTCTTGAGACATTATAATTCCTCCGTTTTTTTAATAGATTGGTTTAGGCTTCTTCGTTCTCTTTCTCTTCACCGACTGCTTTAACTGCATAGGCGAAGTTGCGTACTGGAGCCTGAAGTACAGAGAGCAGCATGGAAACAAGGCCTTCTTTGCCTGGAAGCGCTGCAATCGCCTTGACATCTTCTGCCGGCGTGAACGTTCCTTCGATGATGCCCGCTTTGATTTCCAAAGCTTCATGTTCCTTCGCGAAATTGTTGATGATCTTCGCTGGGGCGATTACATCTTCGTTTGAAAATGCAAGCGCGTTTGGACCAGTGAGGAACTCATTGATTTCAGCAAGTTCAGCTTTTTCAGCTGCGCGGCGCGTCATCGTGTTCTTGTAGACTTTGAACTCGACGCCTGCTTCACGAAGCTGCTTGCGCAGTTCAGTCATTTCAGATACAGACAGGCCACGGTAGTCTACAAGCACTGTAGATACAGAGTTCTTGAGCTGGTCGGAAATGACATCCACGTGCTGCTTTTTAGCTTCAATCACATTTGACATAGTTACACCTCCATAATTTTTGTGTATCCGGTGCATTAAAAAAGCACCTTTTACCCACGGCAAAAAGTGCTTGAATATTCAATATGAATTCAAGTCGTCATCATTTGCCTCGGTAGGATCGGGTTTTAAGCACAGGGTGCTCCTACTGTCTTAGGGAATATTAAAATACAACTGCAACTATACACAATACAGCTGCAGTTGTCAATATCCAATCAAGTATTGAAATTAGACCCTTACTTCGTTCAGATCAACTTTGACACCAGGCCCCATTGTTGAAGACAGTGCCACGGATTTGAAGTAGGTGCCTTTTGAAGAAGCCGGTTTCGCTTTTGTGAGTGCATCAGCAATCGCCCTGAAGTTGTCGGCGAGCTTCTCATCATCGAAGGAAACCTTGCCGATCGCTGCATGGACGATACCGGATTTTTCTGCACGGTATTCAACTTTACCTGCTTTGATCTCTTCAACGGCTTTAGTAACATCCATTGTTACAGTGCCTGTTTTAGGGTTCGGCATGAGACCTTTTGGTCCGAGCACGCGGCCGAGCTTGCCGACCTCACCCATCATATCTGGTGTAGCTACGATGACATCGAAGTCGAACCATCCATTATTGATCTTCTGGATGTAGTCCTGTTCTCCTACGTAGTCTGCACCTGCTGCTTCTGCTTCTTTCGCCTTGTCGCCCTTAGCGAATACCAATACACGCTGTGACTTGCCAGTACCGTGCGGCAGTACGATTGCTCCACGGATCTGCTGATCGTTTTTACGCGTATCAATACCCAGGCGGAATGCTACTTCTACAGAAGCATCGAAGTTTACAGTGCTTGTCTCTTTGGCAAGTTTGACTGCTTCTTCTACGCTGTAAGACGCATTTTGATCAAACTTCTCGAGAGCTGCCTGATACTTTTTACTTCTCTTAGCCATTACTATTCCTCCTTGTGGTTATAGCGGGTAATCCTCCCACGTTTGTATTAATACTTTAACCTTATGGTCAATTCAAATTATTTCTCTACAGAGAAGCCCATGCTTCTTGCTGTACCTTCGACCATACGCATAGCCGCTTCCACGTCTGCTGCATTAAGGTCTTCCATTTTAGTTTCAGCAATTTCACGTACCTGCGCTTCAGTTACTGTCGCCACTTTATTCTTGTTCGGTTCGCCTGAACCTTTTTCGGTGTTGGCAGCTTTCTTCAAAAGAACAGCCGCTGGTGGAGTCTTCGTAATGAAAGTGAAGGAACGGTCCTCGAATACGGAAATTTCAACCGGAATGATGAGACCAGCCTGTTCCTGTGTACGTGCATTGAATTCTTTACAGAATCCCATGATGTTTACGCCCGCCTGACCTAGTGCCGGACCTACCGGTGGTGCCGGGTTCGCTTTACCTGCAGGAATCTGCAATTTTACTACGTTGATTACTTTTTTAGCCACGATGTGCACCTCCTCGTTATCGTGATGTGGTCATAGGATGTCAGTTTTCACCCTCCCACTCGCATCATAAAAAGATGGTCGAACAAAATTCGACCATGACAATATACCATTATTCCATTGAAAACACAAGTCACATATTACAATTTCTCGATTTGGTCGAATTCGACTTCCACAGGCGTATCCCGGCCGAACATCTCGACAAGTACCGTAAGCTTGTAGTGCTCCTCATCGATTGAACGGATTTCCCCAGTCTGGTTCTTGAACGGTCCATCAACGATATTGACGGATTCTCCAACTTCAACTTCGAAATCGACTGTACGCTCTGCCATCCCCATGGATTTCAGGATGAATTTGACTTCCTCCGGAAGCAGCGGGTTCGGCTTGCTGCCTGCCCCCTGCGAGCCGACGAACCCGGTGACGCCAGGAGTGTTCCGCACGATGTACCATGATTCGTCAGTCATGACCAGTTCCACCAGCACGTAGCCCGGGAACGTCTTCTTCATGGCAGTCTTGCGCTTGCCGTCCTTGACGGTCGTCTCTTCCTCTTCTGGAATGATGACACGGAAGATCTGATCCTGCATATTCATCGATTCGAGGCGCGCCTCGAGATTTGCTTTTACTTTATTTTCATATCCGGAATAGGTGTGCACAGCATACCAGTTCTTTTCTCCAGACATAGTATCTCTCCTTTAGTTACATTAAGTCTATGATTGCGGAGATACCCAGGTCCAGCGCATAGAAAAACGCCAGAAAGAATATCACTGTGAACATGACGACCGCAGTATAGCGTACCGTCTCCTGACCAGTCGGCCAGCTTACTTTCTTCATTTCGCTGACAACATTCTGCAAGAAGTTCTTATCATTTGCCATCGGTTGCTTCCTCCTGTATCAGATGGAACTCTTATGAGTCGTATGCCGGTTGCATGTCCTGCAGTATTTCTTGAGCACAAGCCGCTCTTTATGCTCGCTTTCAGTCGTGTAGTTGCGCGACCCGCATTCAGTGCATAACAATGCCACTTTCATCATAAAATCCTCATTTCAATTCTAATTTACTATACCGATTTCAAGCCATGTTGTCAAACAGCCCCCCGGAGTCTTCCAACAGGGCGAGGCGCTCCTTTTTGCGCCTGATGCGGTGCAGGGTGTTCAGCACGCTTCTTCTGTCGAGGGCGAGCTCCCTGCAGACATCGCTGATGCCATGGCCCTTTTCGAGGTGCTGGAGCACCTTCCTTTCAAGCGGCGAGCAGATCCCCCGCTTATGCATAAGGTACTGAAGCTGCTCCTCCTTCACCATGATGTTGATGGGGTTGGCCACCTTCTCTTCCGGTTCGGCCTGTTCTACCACACCTTTATCCCCCGTCGGCACGAGCACCCTATACTCCCTCATGCCCCGCTTCCTGCGCGAGCGCATTTCAAGATGCAGCGTGCGGAACAGATAATGGCGATACCTCCCCCTGTCATGCTGATAGCGGCTGCACAGCCTGAGCGCCTGTTCCATCATTTCCTGCTCGACATCTTCACGATCATGGAAATCATTCATATACCGATAGCTCATACGGTGGATCTGCGGCCTCAGTCTGGCATCGATCAGATCGAAAGCCTGCATATCACCTGCGCGGACCCTGAACGCCAATGCATCCAGTTCATCATCGGCATCTTCCCTGACAAAAAAATGAAACGTGGCAATCTGGTACATACCCATCCCCCTATCCTATTAATAGGAATGATAAGAGGGAACGGAGTCAAATACAATACGCTAGAATCGTCCCCGGCGCCATTTTTCAAGTTTCGCCTGGACATCATCGCGGATATCCAATTTCTGCCTTGGCATTTTTTCATTAATCGTATCTATTTTCCTGCTGATATTCTTTTCAGCCTCCGCCAGGCTCACCCACATCTCCCGGGAGGAGATCCTGTAGGCACCGAGTGCAAATATTGCATTCTGTTCAGTCAGGTCGCTCGTCACCACACTGATTTCACATAGATGGGGGTGATAGTGGTCATGGACGAAGCGTTCAATATACTCATCTGCCGTCTCCTTCTCCTTCGTATACACTACAGTGACACCATGATAATCAAGGATGCTTTCTTTCGAGCGCACTTCGTAGGCATCGAATACGCAGATGATCTCATAGTTCGCAACCGACTGGTATTCAGCTAAGGCTGCCAGTATCTTTTCTCTGGGCATCTCGAGCGAATGGAGGGACTCCCTATGCAGTTCCTGATCCGCACCAATCAGATTATAGCCATCCACAATCAGGATGCGCCTTTTTTTCCGCTTCATATCATCCACGCCTGACGTCGTTCTGCTTGCGGAACACTTCATACATCAGCAGTGCGGCCGATACCGAGGCATTGAGGCTGGTGATGTGGCCCACCATCGGAATCTGTACGACGAAATCACATTTCTCCAATGTCTTTCTGCTGATCCCTTTACCTTCGCTCCCTATCACAAGCGCTGTATTGACATCTGCCGCCATTTCCCGGTAATCCATCGTGCCCTTGCCGTCACTGCCCGCAATCCAGAACCCCTTCTCCTTCAGCTTGTCGATGGTCTGGTTGATGTTCGTCACGCGGACGACCGGCACATGTTCTATCGCCCCCGTGGATGTCTTGGCGACCGTATCCGTCAGCTGCACGGAGCGGCGGTTCGGAATGATGACACCATCAAATCCGGTGGCATCACAGGTCCTGAGGATGGATCCAAGGTTGTGCGGGTCCTCCAGGCCATCGAGTATGACCAGGTTTGCACGCTTCCCCTCGATTCTTCCCATCAATGTTTCAAGCGGCATATAGTCGTGCGGACTGCCGAGGGCCACTACACCCTGATGCCGTTCATCAGTCAGCCCATCGAGCTTCGATTTGGGCACCGTCTGGACGACCACCTTCTTTTTTCTTGCGGTATCGAGTATATCCTTGATCTGTCCCTTGTTTACGGAGTCCTGGATGAACACCTTGTTGATGTCCGCATCCCCCATCAATGCCTCACGCACTGCATGGCGCCCCGCTATCACTGAATCACTCATTTCTATCCCTCCCTGATTCCAATATGATATGCATCAATTCATCAAGCCTCGCCTTCTCTCCCTTCAGATGGAGGTGGCCGATCAGCGCTTCCAGCCCTGAAGCATTCCTGTAGTCCTTGATTGATGCGTTTTTCGCCCGTGTTGCACTCGACTTATTGCGTGCCTTCCGTGCAATATCCCACTCTTCTTCCGTCAGGATGTGCTTACGCAAGTGGTCCAGGGCTTCTGCCTGGGCACTCGCCTTCACCATCCGGTTGGCAGCCTGGTGGATGGCATCCGGCTTCAGATGGGGATTCTCGACCAGAAGATGTGTCCGCACATAGACCGAGTACACTGCATCTCCGACAAAGGCGAGTGACAGGGGCTGCATGCGGTCGGTATTATGCTCACCCACGTCTGAAGCGCACGCCTTCCTTGGTGTCCTCGAGGATGATCCCCTGCGCCTTCAGGTCGTCACGGATTTCATCCGCACGCGCGAAATCCCTGTTCCTCCTGGCTTCGTTACGTTCCTCTATCAATGCTTCAATTTCCTCATCAAGCAATACTTCAGCCTCATCGAGTTCGATACCGAGGACCGTGCTGTAGATTTCGAACACTTCGACGAAACGTTCCAGCACCCCGGCAGATGTCGTATGGCGGCGCAGATACTTGTTCAGTTCGGTCGTAAGGTCATGCCAAGCCGTAATGGCATTTGCCGTATTGAAATCATCATCCATATGCGCTTCGAACGTCTTGATGTTATCGTCGATGATCTTCAGCATCACCTCGTCCTCACCGTTGCCTACGGCACTCGCAAGGCGTTCCTTCGCCTGCAGGTAGCTGAACTGGATCCGTTTCAGCCCGTTCTCGGCAGCCCCGACCAGCTCCCGGTTATAGTTGATCGGATTGCGGTAGTGGACGCTGATCATGAAGAAGCGGAGGACATTCGGATTGATTTCCTTGATGATGTCATGGACCAGGATGAAGTTCCCAAGGGACTTCGACATCTTTTCATTGTCTATATTGATGTAGCCATTATGCATCCAGTAGTTTGCGAATGTGCTGTCCGTCATGCACTCGCTCTGTGCAATCTCATTTTCATGGTGTGGGAAGGTGAGGTCCTGGCCGCCTGCGTGGATGTCTATCGTATCACCCAGATGGTGGCGCGCCATGACACTGCATTCGATGTGCCAGCCCGGGCGCCCTTCCCCCCATGGTGATTCCCATTTGATTTCATTCGGCTTGGCCTGCTTCCACAGCACGAAGTCCAGCGGATCCTGCTTCTTCTCCCCAGATTCAATCCTCGCTCCAACCTTCAGATCATCCACCGACTGATGGGAGAGCTTTCCGTATCCGTCAAAGGAACGTGTCCTGAAATAGACATCGCCGTCTGATTCATAGGCATGACCCTTGTCGATCAGCACCTGTATGAACTCTATGATATCGTCCATGTGGTCCATTACACGTGGATGGTGTGTGGCAGGCTTCACGTTCAATGCCCCCGTGTCCTCGAAGAAGGCTTTTATGAAACGGTCGGCGATGACCGGGACCTCTTCCTTCAGCTCGAGTGATGCCTTGATGAGCTTGTCATCGACATCAGTGAAGTTGGAGACATATTCCACTTCATATCCCTTATATTCAAGATAACGGCGTACCGTATCGAATGCAATCGCCGGACGCGCGTTACCGATGTGGATATAATTATACACGGTAGGGCCGCACACATACATTTTTACCTTGCCGTCCTCGATGGGTTTGAATTCTTCCTTCTGCCGCGTTAAAGAGTTAAATATGAGAACCATTTTCTACCTCGTTCCTGACTTCGTGTCTAAAGTCCTTGATTTCATCTTCCAATCCGTGGATCATATCGAGAATCGGGTCTGGCAGATCGGTGTGATTAAGATCCCTGGCATTCTTAACCTTCTCGCCCGCCTGCTTGACCACATAGCCCGGAATGCCCACGACAGTGGCATCACGGGGCACATCCTTCAATACTACGGAATTTGCACCGATCTTCGAGTTTTCGTGGATGCGTATGTTCCCCAGTACTTTGGCACCCGCTGCAATGAGCACATTATCGTCGATATCCGGGTGCCGCTTCTGCTCCTCCTTGCCGGTCCCGCCAAGGGTCACTCCCTGGTATATCGTCACATTGTCGCCGATGCGGCATGTCTCCCCGATTACGGTACCCATGCCATGGTCGATGAACAGCCTGCGCCCGACCTGGGCCCCCGGGTGGATTTCGATGCCGGTGAAGAAACGGCTCATCTGAGAGATAATGCGCGCACTTGTCGTAAACTTCTTCTTGTACAATTTATGGGCAATCAGGTGTGACCAGATGGCATGGAGCCCTGAACAAGTGATAAACACTTCCATGCGATTTTTGGCAGCCGGATCCATCTCCAGCACCATATCGATATCTTCCTTCATTCTATCCAGCATTTCGTCTTCCTCCATTCTAATAAAAATGCCCCTGTCCATTTAGGACAGAGGCGCATTAAGCACGGTTCCACTCTGCTTGCAGCCTATGCTGCACTCTCGGTATATTGAGATTTCCACAGAGGGCAATTCTGATCAGTGACCGGTTATCCTCACACCTGCCGGATAATCTCTGGTTTCCGTCAAAAGATCATACTCGTTTCTCTGTTCTAACAATCATAATGGATTCCGCCCCATGCTGCAACTGGTTTGCCCGGCTACTTCAACTTTCCGATGCGCGCCAGTGCCTTTTCCCTGCCGATCAGTGAGATGGTCTCCGGCAGCTCCGGCCCCTTCGTCTGGCCGGTCACAGCCACGCGGATCGGCATGAAGAGCTTCTTGCCCTTGTAGCCGGTCGACTTCTGGACTTCCTTGATTGCCGCCTTGATGGCTTCCGGAGAGAAGTCGTCCATCGTGCTGAACTTCTCGTGCAGGGCTGTCATCAGTTCTGGAATATGCTCCTGTGCGATGACTTCGTTCGCCGCTTCATCAAATTCGATATCATCCTTGAAGAACTGTTCGGACAGGGTTGTGATCTCCCCTGCAAAGCTCATCTGCTCCTGGTAGAGGGCTACGAGCTTGCGGGCCCAGTCCAGTTCTGTTTCGGAAGCGTTCTCCTCGACGAGCCCCTCCTTAACCAGATGAGGGAGTGCCATCTGGAAGACCGTTTCAGCATCCTTCTCCTTCATGTACTGGTTATTGATCCACGTCAGCTTCTGCTTGTCGAAGAACGCCGGGGACTTGGACAGCCGAGTCTCATCAAACAGCTTGATGAATTCTTCCTTGGAGAAGATCTCCTCTTCCCCTTCAGGCGTCCACCCAAGCAATGCGATGAAGTTGAACAATGCTTCAGGCAGATAACCCAAATCCTTATACTGTTCGATGAACTGGATGATGGAGCCATCACGCTTGGAGAGCTTCTTCTTATTCTCGTTGACGATGAGCGTCATATGGCCGAATTTCGGCTCTTCCCAGCCCATCGCCTGATAGATCATCTGTTGTTTCGGCGTATTGGAGATATGGTCGTCCCCACGCAGTACATGGGAGATTTCCATCATGTGGTCGTCGATGACGACAGCGAAATTGTATGTCGGCACACCGTCCTTTTTGACGATGACCCAGTCGCCGATACCATTCGAATCAAATGACACTTCACCCTTTACAATATCATCGAATACGAATGTCTCATCCTTCGGTACACGGAAACGGATGCTCGGTTCTCTGCCTTCATCGATGAATGCTTGCTCCTCTTCTTCCGTCAGGTTCGCGTGCTGGCCGCCATAACGCGGCATTTCTCCACGGGCGATCTGTGCCTCCCGCTCCGCTTCAAGTTCTTCCGATGTCATATAGCATCGATAGGCTTTGCCCTCCTCCAGCAGCTTGTCGATGACCGGCTGATAGATGTGCTGGCGTTCCGACTGGCGGTAGGGACCGTAGCCCCCGTCCTTATCTACACTCTCGTCCCATTCCAGACCGAGCCATTTCAGATAGTGGAGCTGGGACTCTTCTCCTGCTTCCACATTCCTGGCGCTGTCCGTATCTTCGATACGGATGATGAAATCCCCGTCATAACGACGGGCAAAAAGATAGTTGAACAATGCCGACCGCGCGTTACCGATGTGCAGATATCCTGTCGGACTTGGTGCATACCTCACTCTTACTTTATCCATTGCTATTCCTCCACTTTTTCAATTAGAACTACCGCTTCAGAAGCGATGCCTTCGCCCCTGCCTGTAAAACCGAGCTTTTCCGTAGTTGTCGCTTTAATATTAACATTTGAAAGATCCGTCTTCAAAAGGGAGGCGGCAACATCCCGCATATCATCGATATGCGGCCTGAACTTGGGACGCTCAGCCATGATGACGGCATCGATGTTCCCTATCCTATATCCTTTTTGGACCATCATCTCCACCACTTCAGAAAGCAGCACTTTGGAATCCATATCCTTGAACGCCGCATCCGTATCCGGGAAGAACTTGCCGATATCCCCGAGAGCCAGGGCACCGAGGATCGCATCCGCCATCGTATGGAGCAGCACATCCGCATCCGAGTGTCCCTTGAGCCCGCGGTCATGGGGAATCTCGATGCCACCGATGATCAGCGGACGTCCTTCCTCGAACGCATGGACATCAAATCCGTGACCGATTCTGAGCATGTCATTCACTTCCTTTCTTCATAATGGATTCGGCGACCTTCAGATCCTCTTCAGTCGTTATTTTAATGTTATCATAAGTCGATGCTGTCACATGGACCCTTTTTCCAAGTGCTTCCACCATCATCGAGTCATCCGTCACAGTAAGGTTCTTCTCCGCTGCATTCTGATATGCACGCATGAGCAGGTCATATTCGAAGGCCTGCGGTGTATGGACTGCGACGACCGACGTACGGTCGATGGTCTCCTCCACTTCATCCCCGGATATGCGCTTCAGCGTATCCTTCGGCTTCACGCCGCAGATGACTGCCTGATGCAACTCCACCGATGCCTTCAGACCATCCAGCGTTCCTTGGTTGACGAAGGGCCGCGCCCCATCATGGACAAACACATATTCTGCAGGGTCGATAGCCCTGAGGACGTTATGGATGCTGTGCTGGCGCTCCCTGCCGCCTTCATGGATACCTTTGACCTTGGTGCATCCCTTAAGCATCTCCTTTAATGTATCCATCTCCCCCTTACGCCCGGCAAGATGGATGGCTTCACAGTCGGGATCTGCTTCAAATTTCTCTACAGTCATCCGGATGATCGGGGTGTCTCCCAGCCTGATGAAAACCTTATTGTAATCCATATGCATTCTGCTGCCCATTCCGGCAGCTGGAATTATTACTGTATATTTCATTTCTTTCTCACTTTCTTCGCAAATACAATGCGTCCGGAATTCGTCTGGAGCACGCTTACCACTTCTACTTTAATGGTCTTGTTTATGAGCGACCTGCCTTCTTCGACCACAACCATTGTACCATCTTCGAGATATCCGACACCCTGGTTTTCCTCTTTGCCCGTCTTCGAGATCAGCAGGTCGAATGTATCGCCCTGGATGACGACGACTTTGATTGCATCGGATAGCTGATTTACATTGAGGACCGGGATCTGGTGCAGCTGGCATACTTTATTCAAGTTGTAGTCGGTGGTGATGATGACGCCCTGCTCGGCTTTCGCGGCTTCGATGAGCTGATGGTCGACATCAAGCTTGTCGTAATCGACCGGCATGATGGTGACATTATCACTTTGCTCCTGCAGGGTGTTCAGCATATCCAGCCCCCTCTGTCCCTTGTCCCTTTTGATCGGGTCTGTAGCATCGGCAATGAGCTGGAGTTCATCCAGCACGAACTGCGGAATCACGAGCTCCCCTTCGATGAACCCCGTCTTTGCCACATCCACGATCCTTCCATCTATGATGGCACTCGTATCGAGGAACTTACGCGGAATCCTCTTCTTCTCTTCCTGGGATTTCGAAAAATTGCCGGGGAGGAAATCCAGAACTTCACTGAACTTCTTGAGCCCGATCTGGAACCCGAGATACCCCAGTATCACAGCCAGTATGAAGGGAATGATATCGCCGATCAGAGGAATGTCGATGGCATTGATCAATAGGGAAATTAAGACAGCAATTAAAAGGCCGACGATCATTCCTAGTGTGGCGGACACAATCTCTGCAAGGCTGCGGTTCAGGATCAGGGCTTCGCTCCTCCGGATAAGCGATTCGACTTTCGGCACCGTCCACAGGAAGAGGAGGAGAAACAGCAGCAGCCCGGCAAGGCCATGAACCAATACATTATCGATCACCATCGGCAGATCGAACGGAAGCAGCTGGAAGAGCGTCGGCATGAGCCAGACGCCGAGTGAAACCCCGATAAGTACGTACAGAATATAAAGCAGATACTTCAACATGGATATTCACCTCCCCTACTTCTTGATTGCGGCTTTCAGCGCATCCTTCAAGGTGCGGACGCTGATGACCTCGATGCCTTCCGGCACCTCCAGTCCACTCATGTTCGACGCCGGGATGATTGCACGGTTGAAGCCGAGCTTCGCCGCCTCCTGGAGCCTCTGTTCAATCTTAGTGACCCGTCTGATCTCACCGGTCAGCCCGACCTCACCGATGAAGCAGTCGTCGCCGCGCACCTGTGCGGCCTTGAAGCTTGAAGCGATGCTGACGATGATGCTCAGATCAACTGCCGGTTCATCCAACCGGGCGCCCCCTGCAACTTTGATGTAGGCATCGTGCTGCTGCATGAGCAGTCCTTCACTTTTCTCGAGCACCGCCATCAGAAGTGATAGACGGTTTTGGTCGATGCCTGTGGCCATGCGACGCGGATTATGGAAGTGCGTCGGTGTGACGAGTGCCTGGACCTCAACCAGCAGCGCCCGCGTCCCTTCCATGGTCGCCACTATGGCCGATCCGGGCGTATTCTTCGAGCGTTCCTCGAGGAACACTTCCGATGGATTGAGCACTTCCTTCAGTCCTTCGCTCTTCATCTCGAACATGCCCATTTCATTCGTGGAGCCGAAGCGGTTCTTGACCGCACGGAGCATCCGGTACGTATGATGCTGGTCCCCTTCAAAATAGAGCACCGTATCCACCATATGCTCGAGCATCCTTGGCCCCGCAATCTGTCCCTCTTTGGTCACGTGGCCCACGATGAAGGTGGCGATGTTGCCGCTTTTCGCGATATTCATCAGGCTCTGTGTACACTCCCGTACCTGCGAAACACTGCCGGGGGCGCTTGTCACATCGGGATTGAACACGGTCTGGATGGAATCTATGATCAGGAAGTCCGGATCCAGCCGTTTGATCTCATCATGGATGTAGAAGAGGTTCGTTTCGCTGTAGACGTTCAGCTGGTCGCTTCCTTCGGTCAGCCGGTCCGCACGCAGTTTTATCTGTTCCAGTGATTCCTCACCCGAAACATACAGCACTTCGTGGTTCTGGGACAGGGTCAGCGCAGTCTGGAGCAGAATCGTCGACTTCCCGATTCCTGGGTCCCCTCCGATCAGTATCAGGGAACCATCGACGATGCCGCCACCGAGCACCCTGTCGAACTCGCCACTCTGGGTCAGCGTCCTCGGCGTGTTGCTCTTGTTCACGCGTTCAAGCTTCCGGCTGCGCTGGCGCCCTTCTGCTTCAGGCTTGCCGAATGTCCCTCTGCCCTTGGTCTCCTTGTGGACAAGCTTCTCCTCCATCTGGTTCCATGCACCGCAGTTTGGACATCTGCCCATCCACTTGGGCGATTCATGCCCGCACGCCATACACTCGAAAATATTTTTCGTCTTTGCCATGTCTAGAGACTCTCCTGTAATTTGATTTTATTATTAATATTGTATAACTATTACCTATGATTTTAAAGCGGAACCTCATTGAAGCCCGATGCCTCATGATGAAAAAGCCGGGATGGTTTCCCATCCCGGCGTTGCCACTCCTTCTATTCCACTGCAACTTTATCTTTCGTGCTTACATTGAATTCATCATCCTTGTAGTCGATTGTGACTACTCTGCCTTCAAGCTCCTCGCCGGAAAGCAGGGATTCACTGAGCCTGTCTTCGATATGACGCTGGATGGAGCGTGCGAGTGGACGCGCACCATATTCAGGGTCATATCCTTCCTCTGCAATCTTGTCGGTGGCCGAATCGGTGACTTCAAGATGGATATCCTGATCGCTCAAACGTTCTGTCAGCTGATTGATCATGAGCGTCACGATCTCTTTGAGGTGTTCCTTCTCCAGGCTGTGGAAGACGATGATGTCGTCCACACGGTTGATGAATTCGGGACGGAAGCTGTTCTTCAGTTCCTTCATCATCGTATTTCTGATCGTGTCGTAGTCCTGGGACTGCGCCGTCGTACCGAAGCCTGCAAACTTGTTGTCCCTGAGCTCCTGGGCACCGACGTTCGATGTCATGACGATGATCGTGTTCCTGAAGTCGACGGTACGTCCATTGGAGTCCGTCAGACGGCCGTCATCCAATACTTGCAGCAGCATGTTGAAGACATCCGGGTGGGCCTTCTCGATTTCATCGAAAAGTACGAGTGAATAAGGTTTTCTTCTCACTTTTTCCGTAAGCTGGCCCCCATCATCATAGCCGACATAGCCCGGTGGTGAACCGACGAGACGGGAGACGGAGTGCTTCTCCATGTACTCGCTCATGTCGACGCGGATCATCGCATCCTCTTCGCCGAACATCGCTTCGCTGAGTGCCCTGGCAAGTTCCGTCTTACCGACACCCGTCGGACCGAGGAAGATGAAGCTGCCGATTGGACGCTTCGGATTCTTGAGTCCGGCACGTGCCCTTCTGACCGCCTTCGAAATGGAAGCTACAGCATCCTCCTGACCGATGACGCGGTCATGCAGGATGGACTCCAGGTTCATCAGCCTCTCCGACTCGTCCTCTGCAATCTTGGAGAGCGGGATGCCTGTGATGCTGCTGATGACAAGTTCTATATCACTCTTCGTCACAGACTGTGATGCCTGTCCCTGTTCCTTCTTCCAGTTGTCTTCACGCTTCTTAAGCTCATCTTCAAGCTTTGTCTGCTGGTCCCTGTAGTTCGCCGCCGCTTCAAACTCCTGGCTCTGTACGGCTGCATCCTTTTCCTTCTTGATGGCTTCAAGCTTGCCTTCAAGATCCTTCAGGTCCGGCGGGGATGTGTAGCTTCTGAGCCTGACTTTGGATGACGCTTCATCAATCAGGTCGATCGCCTTGTCCGGCAGGAACCTGTCCTGGACATAGCGGTCACTCATGACCGCTGCCGCTTCCAGCGCCTCATCCGTGATGGTGATCCTGTGGTGTGCTTCATAACGGTCGCGGAGACCCCTCAGAATGAGTATCGCATCCTCGACATTCGGCTCATCCACCTGTACAGGCTGGAAACGGCGCTCCAGTGCCGCATCCTTTTCGATGTGCTTGCGATATTCATCAAGTGTCGTCGCCCCGATGCACTGCAGCTCGCCGCGTGCAAGTGCAGGCTTCAGGATATTGGAGGCATCGATTGCACCTTCGGCGCCGCCGGCCCCGATCAGTGTATGCAGCTCATCGATGAACAGCACGACGTTGCCGGCCTTATGGATCTCCTCCATTACCTTCTTCATGCGTTCCTCGAATTCACCACGATACTTCGTGCCTGCCACGACGGTCCCCATGTCGAGTGACATGACGCGCTTGTCCTTCAGGGTTTCCGGCACTTCGTTTTTAATGATCGCCTGTGCAAGGCCTTCGGCAATCGCCGTCTTGCCGACACCGGGTTCACCAATCAGGACCGGGTTGTTCTTCGTCCTTCTGCTCAGCACCTCGATCACACGGGTGATCTCCTTGGATCTGCCGATGACCGGGTCGAGCATTTCATCACGGGCAATCTGCGTAAGGTCGCGGGCCAGTGAATCCAGGGTTGGTGTATTGTGGTCCTTCTTCATGCCGTCCTTCTGCTGGAATGACTCAGGGTTGCCGAGCATCTTGATGACTGCGGCACGGGCCTTCGTGATGTTCAGGTCGAGGTTCGACAGCACACGTGCGGCCACGCCTTCGCTTTCCCTGATCAGGCCGAGCAGGAGATGCTCCGTGCCCACGAAGTTATGGTGGAGCTTGCGCGCTTCATCCATTGAGAGTTCAATGACCTTCTTCGCCCTCGGCGTGTAGTGGATGGAGGAAGAAGGTTCGCTGCCTTCGTTGATCAGGTTGAACACTTCCTCCTTCACTTTCTCTTCAGTGATATTGAAGGATTCGAGGACCTTCGCGGCAATACCTTCGTTTTCCTTTACGAGCCCAAGCAGCAGGTGCTCGGTTCCGATGTTCGAATGCTTGAGGTTGATTGCTTCTTCCTGTGCATAGGCCAGCACTTTTTGCGCTCTTTCAGTCAGTCTGCCAAATAACATATTATTCCCCTCCTAGTAGTTGTCTCATCAAAGCCGCACGCTCTTCTTCAACAGCATGCTCCAAGGACGTGATCTCTATATCTTTTTCATTCAGGCGCATCTTGACGAATGCTGGCTGAATAAGTTGAATCCATTTCTGGAACTGGAAACCTTCCAGTTCAATCAAGCTGAGGTCGGTGCCGAGCTTCAGATCACTCAGACACTTCGCTGCTTCTTTCAATGGCATCCTGTAGGCGTGCTTCAGGAGGCCATAGGAGCGGTAGACCGAATCCTTCACTTCGAGAAGATGTTCACTTTCAAGCCATGAGCGCATCTCCATCTCTTCTTCAACAATGCGTTCCTTCAGTTCGTCAAGGTTGTTGATGATCTCCTCTTCCGTCTGCCCGAGTGTCAGCTGGTTCGACAGCTGGTATATATGTCCGAGCGGGACGGATCCTTCTCCATATATACCTCTTAATGTGAAACCGAAACGACTCAGATTTGCAGACAGCGGCTGAATGCGGCTGCCGAAGGTGAGTGCCGGCAGATGAAGCATCACAGAGGCACGCAGCCCGGTGCCGACATTCGTCGGACAGGCGGTGAGGTAGCCATACTTTTCGTCAAATGCATAATCGACTTCCGACTCCAGCATATCATCGATCGCATCCGCTTTTCTATAAAGGTCCATCATCGGGAGGCCGACCCCCATCGCCTGGATGCGCAGGTGATCCTCTTCATTGACCATGATGGAAACGGATTCGTCCTCATTAATATAACTGAGCAGCCCCTGCTTCGTAAACAATGGGCTCACCAGATGCTTTTCGACCAGCAGCGCCTTGTCCTCGAACTGGAGGCCTGCCATCTCTACACGCCGGTAGTCTGTGAGCGTCTCCTCCAGCTTCTCGAGCACCGGCGCAATGGCCTCATTTCCCTTCATCATGTATGGGAAGGGTAGGTGACTCACGTTACGGGCAAGCCTCACCCGCGCAGACATTTCGACCGGCAGCTCCTCTGATTCCTGCATCCACGGGCTGATGTGATCATATCCCATCATCATCACCTGCCTGTTCCAGCGCCTTGATTTCATCACGCACCACCGCCGCCTCCTCGAACTCCTGCGCTTCGACGAGCTTTGCCAGTTCACCCTTCAGCTGTTCGAGCTTCTTCTTCGTCTTCAGTTGGGCACGCGCCTTCACAGGCACCTTCCCGACATGCTCCGACTGGTGGGCCTGCACCCGGCTGATGATGTCGGCTGCCTGACTGCCGAAGGTGGTATAGCAGTCGGGACATCCGAATTTCCCCATCTGTACGATGGTGTTGATGGTGGATCCACATGTCGCACACTGCTTCGGACGCCGTTTTGTCTGCTGCAGGGATGGGTGCTCGGACAGTGATTTGAGCAGCTTCTGTATATTGAAGCTGTCGTCCGGATAACTGAAGTCATTCTCGAATGAGGCATTGGCACACTGCTCGCACAGGAACTTTTCGGTCTTTTCGAAGCCATTGCCCTTTGAGATATGGATGGTTGCCTCTCTTTCGTTGCATGATTCACATTTCATCTCATCACTCCTCTGTGTAGAGAATGACATCTATCACCCTCGTCAGTATATTCGCACGGAGGCGGTCACGGTATGGCAGATCGAGCATGAGAGATTCCCTCTCCAGGACTGCATCTATGATTTTCGCTTCCTTCATTGTAATCACTTCGTTCTCCATCAGCGACTGTACGATGTGCTTTGCATTCTGCTGAGAGATGCCGTCGCCGATCAGCTGCTTCAGGCGTGCCAGATAATCGGATTTTGAGTGGGCCTCCACCTTGGTGATCCGGATGTATCCGCCGCCGCCCCTCTTACTTTCCACGGTGTAGCCATGTTCATTGGTGAAACGGGTCTTTATCACATAGTTCAGCTGCGAGGGGACACAGTCGAATTTCTCTGCGATATGCGCGCGTTTTATTTCCACAACTTCACCGCCGGATTCTTCAATCAGCTGTTTGAGGTATTGTTCGATTATATCCGACATGTTGCGCATTACATCACCCCTTTTGACCTTCTTTGACTAAATTATATCTCCTATAGTCAAATATGGCAAACGTAAAGTTTTCTGTATTTCCCCTTTATTTTTGTAAACGTTTGCATTATAATGAATCGGGATGATTTTGTCACATGATTACATATACAGACAATAACGCCATGCTATATAATGAATACAACTTAATCTTTTATGGGGTGAAATTCTTGAATATTCTTATGGGTATCATCGGGATCGCATTCACTTTCTTCCTCGCATGGCTTGTGAGCAGCAACCGCAAACTTGCCTTCAAAAAATGGAAGAACATTCTGATCCTTCTCGGTCTACAACTGCTTTTTGCTTTCATACTTCTTTCCACAGGCGCCGGCCAGGCCGTCATCGAATTCCTGGCAGCCGGATTCAACACGCTGCTCGGCTTTGCCGCTGAAGGTGTCGGGTTCGTCATGGGCGACCTGACGACACTCGGAGACGGTTCTCCGGCAGATGTCTTCTTCTTCAATGTACTGCTGCCGATCATCGTCATTTCGGCACTAATCGGTATCCTGCAGTTCACCAAACTGCTGCCGCTGATCATCCGCGGACTCGGCTTCCTGCTGACCAAAGTCACAGGCATGGGCTATCTTGAGTCCTACAACGGTGCGGCATCCATGATCCTCGGCCAGTCGGAGGTCTTCATTTCACTGAAGAACCAGCTGCCACATCTGCCGAAGCACCGGCTCTATACGCTTTCCGCACAGGCGATGAGTTCCGTATCCCTGTCCATCGTCGGTGCCTACATGACAATGCTCGAACCGCAGTATGTCGTTACGGCGATCGTACTCAACCTGTTCGGTACATATGTCATCGTCCACATCATCAATCCGTATGAAGTGACGGATGCTGAAGATGCAGCCGATGTCGATGACAATCCGGATGCAGGAAAATCATTCTTCCAGATACTCGGGGACTACATCATGGATGGTGCAAAAGTCGCCATGACCGTTGCAGCGATGCTGATCGGTTATATCGCGCTCATCGCCATCCTGAACGAAGCATTCCTGCTCATTCCTGGAATGGAGATCACATTCCAGGATGTCCTCGGCTACATCTTCATGCCGATCGCATTCCTCATCGGGATCCCTTGGGCTGAAGCCCAGCAGGCAGGCAGCCTGATGGCGACGAAGCTGATTACGAATGAATTCGTCGCCATGCTCGACTATACGGGAATGGCGGACGAATTCAGCCGCAAATCCCAGGCGATGATTTCCGTATTCCTGGTATCATTCGCCAACTTCTCAAGCATCGGCATCATCGCAGGTTCCGTCAAAGGCCTGCATGACGACAGCGGCAACAAGGTGGCCCACTTCGGCCTGAAGCTCGTATACGGTGCTTCCCTGGTCAGTGTGCTCACTGCAGCAGTCGTCGGATTCTTCGCTTAAAATTGATACTGTATATGTAGAAAGACAGGCCTTCCGGCCTGTCTTTTTTGTATGCTCGGGGACGGTTTGATTGACTTCATCCCGGGGTGTACATGATACTTCTTGATAAATCGACCATACGGAGAGATCAATATGAGAATAGGCATCATTTCCGACCTACATGTCGACCGCCGGCATGCACGCTACTCGATAAACGACTTTGAACAGATACTTGCCGATGAGATCCATAGAAGAAAAATCGAACTGCTCCTCATCGCCGGAGACATCTCCAGCGACTATCGCATCACAACCAACTTCATCCATTCGCTCATGGCCCGGACGGGAATCGACATCCGCTTCGTTCCAGGCAACCACGACTACTGGCAGCCGGAATCCGGAGGAGCATCAAGTGCCGATATATACAGGTTCTACAGGGAACATCCGGAGAGTATGATCAGCGCCCCGCTCATACTGGATAATGACTGGGCCATCGTCGGCCACAGCGGCTGGTATGACTACTCCTATGCCGATCCCCGCTTCAGCAGGGAGAAGATTGCGACCGGTAAGTTCTATGGCGGCACATGGCAGGATAAGGTACGGACAAGCTGGCCGATGGACGACCCTGCATTGTCGAAGACCTTTGCTGATGCTGTTCGGCAGGATCTTGAAGAGGTCGGGGACCGCAACATCATCATGATGACCCACGTGGTGACGCACCGCAGTTTCGCCGTGCCGACACCGCATCGGCTGTTCGATTTCTACAATGCCTTCATCGGCACATCCGATTTCGACACCTTCTACAAGGAGTTCCCGATCCACTACAGTATCATGGGGCATGTCCACTTCCGCCACCAGTTTGAAGAAAATGGCATCCAATTTATATGTCCCTGCCTCGGCTACTCGCGCGAGTGGCGCACGGATGACCTTGCTGTGGAAATAAAGAATACGCTTCAAATAATTGACGTTTAGTATCATAATGTTTAATCATTTGAGTAGTATAGGATAACTAAACCCCCGATTTTGAACGGCTATTCAAAATCGGGGGTATATTCTTTGCTATTCAATTCATCTATTTTTGGCAATCAATTGAAGAACGAAATAATATACTACTGTGAAAATGGCAACTGTAACGATAATGGGTATTACATTATTGATTCCAAAAGTCATACCTATAGTATCTGAGGACGTGGGTGCGCTATTGAAGAATACAGCGCCAAAATATGCTGTCCGATACCCAAGTTCTGCACTTGAAAACAGCAATATCAAGAAGCTGACTGTTAAAATAATCAAAGTCGTCACAATCGAAGCAGCTGCACTATTAATAATCCGTACTACGATTTTCATATCTAACTCCTTCTTTAGATTTACTAACCCTTGGATACTGAAATAAACAACAAAAAATAGAATATAAGAAGCAATATCAGATGAAAACAGGATAGCTACTATCATAAGCATAATGAAGGCCATTCACTTTAAGCATGGATTACTCCTTTGGAAAGCAGATTCTTTTTCATGCACACTTTCTCCTCCCTTAATACGAAAGCCAACAATAAAACTAAATTATCGCATAGATTTTTCTCTGTTTAGGCAGTACGGATAATACATCTAAAAGATTACAAATTCATATTATGAAATCCAACACCTTAAAGGAAATTGTCATATTTTTTGCAGATATGAATAGTACTGATTGTCACAAGGTTACTTCGAGGAAACTATCATTCCTATTAGATATGATATGGCTTGCAGCAGTAGTGGTATATGTAAAATTAATAATTATGCCTACTTAAAATAAAAATGACCTTAACCAAGTTAAGGTCATTCATTCCATCCTGTCGATGATCATATGGTAGCCCTCACTGCCGTAGTCCAGGCAGCGCTTCACCCGGGACACCGTGGCGCTCGAGGCCCCTGTTTCGTTCTGTACCTTCGAGTACGTGTGCCCCTCCTTTATCATCTTCGCCACCTGGAAACGCTGCTTCAGCGACACCAGTTCATTTGTGGTGCAGAGGTCATCGAAAAAGTGATGGCATTCCTCAACTGTTTCAAGCTTCAATATACCTTCGAACAGATCATCAAGCTCCTTGCCTCTCAACCTATCTATTTGCATATGTTTCCCCCCATTAATACGGTTATCATATCAAATCACTTTAGCGTTTTAAAGTGTTAAACAAAATTGTCGGAAATCTCTTGTCATCGCCGATTTATTTTGTTATTATCAGATTTATTGATTATTCTTTATCACGCTAAAGTATTAAAGGAGATATGGTATGAAAAACGATTTGATCATCCGACGCCTGAAATTTGCACAGGATTATACACAACTGCTTGCCGATGAAAACTATCAGCTGGTCGACATGAATATGGTGGAGCCCTTCAATATCGACGACAAGCGCCACCATTCCTCGACCATCATCTTCGAGCGCAACGAACAGCTCTTCTCCATCCGCAGCGACTGGACGCGCTCCCTGCTCAACTACAGTGAGGACTATCACCTCAGCCAGCGCTTCTTCGGGTACTTCGGCCCCGTGGTGAGGAACTACAAGACTTTCCATCAGGCAGGCGTCGAACTCTACCGTCCCACTGATGAGGAGATACTCGGGAGCATCGACATGCACCTGTCGTTCGTCACAGAAGGGTATGGCGAGAAGTTCCATTCGATCGTGGTCAACGATGATACGCTGCTCGACCTCTACATCGACAAGTATGACCTCGATTCGGGCATACGCAACCTGGTCCATGAAAAGAACCTGTCCGAACTCAGAAAACAGCTCGGCCAGACCCACCCGCTCTATATCCTGCTTTCGGCGAAGGTGAGCGATCAGATGGATCTTGTGAATGCCGAGTTCGGCGACAGTGACATCATGCGCTTCATCGACAGGCTGAAACAGGCGCTTGAAGGCTACGGCATGAAATTCATACTCGACCTGTCATTCCGATCTCCCCAGTCGTACTACAACGGCTTCTATTTCCAGGCCTTCCTGGACCACGACTATCCGCTCCTGAGCGGCGGGGAATACAACAGCAGCGCTTTTGGCATTGCGGTAAACCTATCTAACGGAGGATTGCTATGATTACAGTCGCACTTACGAAAGGCCGGCTTTTCAAGGACTTTCTCAAATATATGAACGAAAACGACCTGAACAACTACATCCGTGCCCTGGATGGCGAAACACGCTCGCTCTACACCGTCGTCGACAATGTCAAATTCATCTTCGCCAAAGGGCCGGATGTGCCGACCTATGTCGAAAGCGGCGTAGCGGACCTCGGCATCGTCGGCTCCGACATCATCACCGAAGACGCATTCAACATACTGAATGTCTCCCAACTGCCGTTCGGCGACTGTCACTTCTCCGTGGCCGCCCTGCCCGACCAGGAGGAATTCAGGGTCATCGCGACGAAGTACACCAACATCGCCCATGAGTATTTCAAGAATAAACGGCAGGATGTCTCATTGATCCACCTGAACGGTTCGGTGGAGCTTGCACCGCTGCTCGGACTCTCGGACGGCATCGTCGATATCGTCCAGACGGGCGGCACGCTCAGGGACAATGGACTCGTCGAGCACGAGAAGATCATGGACATCCATGCACGGCTCATTGCGAACAAGCGGACCTTCTATACAAAAGAGGACGAAATCTATGACTTCATCAAGGAAATCGGGGTGATCGAATGAATGTCCAGGAATTCACGGAAATATTCGACCAGAAGCGTGCCGGCGCGGGGTTCGACGGCTATAAGGATGTGATGGACATCATCGAATGCGTCCGCACGGAAGGGGACGCCGCCCTCCGTGACTATACGGAGCAGTTCGACGGCAGGAAGCCGGCATCCTTCAAAGTGCCTAAATCGGCGCTCAAGGCGAGCTATGATGCCATATCCGATGAGGAGAAGACGGCGCTTGAGACGATCCGCACACGCATCGAGCGATATCAGGAGAGCATCAAGTATGAAGACAGGGATGATGGGGAATTCCAGTACGTCTACCACCCGATCGAGAAGATTGGCGTCTATGTACCGGGCGGTACGGCGCTCTATCCGTCAAGCGTACTGATGACCGTCGTGCCTGCACTCGCTGCAGGCGTTAGGGAAATCCATGTCACCACCCCGACATTCGATGAGAACAACATCACATTCGCCGCCCTCTACATATGCGGCGTGGAGGATGTCTACACCGTCGGCGGCGCCCAGGCCATCGCCGCGCTTGCCTACGGCACGGAGTCCATTCCGAAGGTCGACAAGATCGTCGGCCCCGGCAACTACTATGTCGCCTTGGCCAAGCGCCTCCTCTTCGGCGAAGTCGGCATCGACATGATTGCAGGACCGAGTGAAATACTCATCTATGTGGACCAGGACGTCCATGTCGATGCGATCGTCTATGACCTGTTCGCCCAGGCCGAGCATGACCGGAATGCACGGACATTCCTGCTCAGTGAGGACGAAGCAGTCATATCGGAAATCGAAGACCGCCTCGAGGAGCTGATCGATGCACAGCCGCGCAGCGAAATCATCCGTGCATCCATCAGGGACAACCATTATGCAGTCGTGGATTCCCGAGAGGCACTGCTCGATATGGTGAATCATATTGCTCCAGAGCACGTATCCATCCAGCACCGCGATGCCGACATGATCATCCGCAACATCAGGTATGCCGGTGCCGTATTCAACGGCTACTACTCCCCGGAAGCCATCGGGGACTACGCTGCAGGCCCTTCCCATGTACTGCCGACCGACCGGACGGGCAGATTCAGCCATGGGCTCAACGTGAACGACTTCATGACGAGCCATGCGGTCATCTCCCTCGGGCAGGAGACCTATACCGAAATCGCCGGACCGGCGAAGACCGTCGCGAAACGCGAACAGCTGGACGCCCACTACCAATCCCTACGGATCCGAACGGAGTGATGAAATGATCCACATGGACCGCAATACAAGCCCAATCTCCCCGCTCAGTGATGCGGCGATCGCAGAAGTCGTCAAAGAAACGCACATCCATGAGTACCCGAGCAATGAAATCACACGCTTCAAACAGCTCTATGCCGACTACTACGGCATAGACAGCAGTACAGTCGAAGTCGCCAACGGCTCGGATGAATGGATCCAGAAGGCCATCATGACGCTCGGACAGAACGGCGTCATGACACTCGCCCCGGATTTCGTGATGTACCATGAATATGCCCAGCAGGTGGATGTACCTGTATATACCGTCCCCTGCAACGAAGATTTCCAGTTCGACTTTAATCAGGTCATCCGGTCTGTCGAAGAGAAGAAACCGTCCCTCTTCCTCATATCGGTGCCCCATAACCCGACAGGCCAGATGTTCGCCGACAGCGAACTGAAGGCGCTCGCCGATGCCATGAAGGGCGTCGGCGGCTACCTCGTCCTTGATGAGGCATACTTTGAATTCGCACACGCCTACAAGCGGCCGGAAGGAAGCCACGTGCTCATCATCCGGACGCTGAGCAAGATGTTCGGCATCGCCGGACTCAGGGTCGGCATCTCCATCGCAGAAGGCGAGACATTCCGGAAGATCACCCGGCTCAACCACCCCTACCCCGTCAATTCATTGTCGTTGAATCTGGCGAGCAGGATATTCGGGGATGGGGCGGCCCTCGATGCATTCGTGCGCTACCAGCTTGACTCGAAAGCGCGTCTTGTCGAGGCATTCAGCCAGGTATCTGGTAAAATAAACATCATCGAATCACATACGAACTTCATCTTCACATACGGCAGGCATGCACGTTCACTCGGTACATACCTTCTACAGAATGGCTATCAGCCAAGGATGTATGATGCCGCACCGCTCGGGGATGTCGTCAGATACTCGGTGATCCGGCCGGAGGACTACGACGAGCTCAACCAATTAATCAAAGAATGGAGCAATCAATATGATCAAGAAGGAAAGAGCAACAAAGGAGACGAAGATTTCCATATCACTCGATGACGAAAAATCATTCAGGGACTCCTCCATTTCGACGGGAGTGGGCTTCTTCGACCATATGCTCACACTGTTCAGCTTCCACTCGGGCCTCTATCTCGAAGTGGAAGCGGATGGCGACCTTGAGGTCGATGCCCACCATACTGTAGAGGATGTCGGCATCATACTGGGTCAGATGCTGCGTGAACTCTACGTGCAAAAAGAATCCTACCAGCGCTACGGCACGACATACATCCCGATGGACGAATCCCTTGCGCGTGTAGTGCTCGACCTCTCCGGCCGGCCTCACCTGAACTTCCAGGCGGCATTCTCGAAGGAGACCGTCGGCACGTTCGACACTGAACTCGTCATGGAGTTCTTCAATGCGGTCAGCATGAACAGCCGCATGACGCTCCATATCGACCTGCTGAAGGGCGGCAACACTCATCATGAAATCGAAGCGGTCTTCAAGGCGTTCGCCCGGAGCCTGAAGGCGGCCCTCGCTCCGAGTGACGCCGGCATCCCCTCTTCAAAGGGTGTCATCGAATGATCGGCATCATCGACTATTCGCTCGGCAATATACAGAACATAAAGAATGCGCTCGAGAAGCTTGGATATGAGTATATCCTTTCAAGCAAGTACGAAGACCTGGCGGAATGTGAAGCCATCCTGCTGCCGGGCGTCGGACACTTCGGCAATGCAATGGAGACCATCACCCGCCTCGGCATCAGGGAGGATCTGCTGAAGCTGGCGGAGACGAAGCGGTTCATCGGAATCTGCCTCGGCATGCAGCTGCTGTTCGAAGAGAGCGAGGAAGGCAATGCACAAGGGCTTGGACTGCTTGCAGGCAGAATCGCCAGGATGGAGACGCCCCACCCCGTGCCGCACCTCGGCTGGAACACGCTTGAGAGCACCTCCCCGGCACTTGACGGTAAGGATGTGTATTTCGTACACAGTTTCATGGCGACCGAAACGGACAGTACGATCGCTACGGCAGAATACGGCGTGACGGTGCCCGCCGTCGTAGGAAAAGGCAATATCATCGGCATCCAGTTCCATCCGGAAAAATCCGGTGACATCGGAGTGGAAATGCTGAAGCAGGCCATAGAAGGAGGCATATAGATGAACATCATTCCAGCAATAGACATCATAGAAGGCCAGAACGTCCGTCTGACACAGGGGGACTATGGCAAGAAGACGGCCATGAAGCGCACACCTGAAGAAGCCATCGCCTTCTACAGCAGCTTCGAACAGGTCGCACGCATCCATATCGTCGACTTGATGGGTGCGCTCAAACAGGGCGCCCAGGAGACGACGGTCATCCAGAAACTGAAGGAAAAGACCGACCTGCCCCTCCAGATCGGCGGTGGGCTCAGGGAAACTGAAACGATTGAACAGTATGACGCCATCGGCATCGACTATTTCATCCTGGGTACACGGGCGATCATGGATCTCGACTGGCTTGAAACCGTCGTCAGCCGATTCCCCGGCCGCATCTTCGTCGGTGTGGACGCGAGAGAAAACGACATCTACGTCAACGGCTGGACGGAGAACAGCGGCATCACGATCGATGACTACCTGAAGAAGATCGAACTCCTTGATATCGCCGGCATCATCTATACCGACATCAACAAGGATGGCATGAACCAGGGGCCGAACTTCGAAAACACCCAGCGCATCAATGGACTGACCCGCCATGCGGTCATCGCAAGCGGCGGTGTCAGGAGCAAAGATGACCTGGACAGACTCGAAACGATGGGCATCACACAGGCCATCGTCGGCAAGGCGAGCCACAGTGATGAATTCTGGAGGGATATAAGATGATCAAAAAACGCATCATTCCATGTCTTGATGTCAAGGAGGGCCGCGTGGTCAAAGGCGTCAATTTCGTCGGACTCCGTGATGTCGGAGATCCGGTCGAGCTCGCTGCACGCTACAATCAGGAAGGGGCCGACGAACTCGTCTTCCTGGACATTTCAAAGACGCAGGATGGCCATGACCTGATGATCGACGTCATCCGCGAGACCGCCAAGACCCTGTTCATACCATTGACCATTGGCGGCGGCATCTCCTCCGTAGAGGACATCCGCCAGCTGCTCAATGCCGGTGCGGATAAGGTCAGCATCAACTCTGCAGCCATCAGGAATCCGGAACTGATCAGGGAAGCGAGCGAAGTCTTCGGCAGCCAGTGCATCTGTGTCGCGGTCGATGTGAAGTACGACGCGGATGAACAGGACTACTTCATCCATACGCACGGCGGCTCCAAGAAGACTGATGTACGCGCCTTCGACTGGATCGTGCAGTGCGAGGCACTGGGCGCCGGGGAACTGCTCATCACGAGCATGGACCATGACGGTGTCAAACAGGGATTCGACATTCGATTCCTGAAGCAGGCCAACGAAATGGTGAATATCCCCATCATCGCAAGCGGCGGCGCAGGCAGCCCAGAGCATTTCACCGAACTGTTCCATCAGACGGACGTCTCTGCCGGACTGGCCGCCTCCATCTTCCATAACAGGGAAGTGGAGATCAAAGACCTGAAAGAAACGTTGCAGAATGCAGAAATAGAGGTGAGGACAACATGAAACCGGATTTCGAAAAAGGCGGCGGACTCCTGTCCGTCATTCTCCAGGACGACAGGACTGGGCAGGTCCTGATGAACGGCTTCATGAACGAGGAAGCCTATCAGAAGACTACGGAAGAGGAAGTCGTATGGTTCTACTCCCGTTCGAAGGGACGCCTCTGGAAAAAGGGGGAATCGAGCGGCAATATCCAGGTCGTCAAAAGCATGGCACTGGACTGCGATTCGGATGCCCTTCTCATCCAGGTCGAACCGAAGGGCCCGACTTGCCATCTTGGTACACAGAGCTGCTTCGGCGACGACCATTTCAACCTGCAGACGCTCGAAAAGATCGTCGACCGCAAGGTGGAAAATCCGGAAGAAGGCTCATATACGAAATACCTTACCGAAGAAGGCATCGACAAGATACTGAAGAAATGCGGCGAGGAAATGACGGAAGTCGTCATCGCATCAAAGAATGGTGATCGGGAGGAACTCATCGATGAAACAAGCGACCTCCTCTATCACACCCTCGTGCTCCTCAAGCATCAGGGCGTCTCCCTTGGAGATGTGGAAGACCGGCTCGAAGCCCGCCACGGAGAGAACCTTTCCTACAAGGTCCGTGGAGAAATCGAAGAGTGGTAGCAAAAACCCAGACATCGACGATGTCTGGGTTTTCACTTAGATGATGCCCATCAAAAAGGCTGCGGCCAGGGCGAGCAAGCTGAAGCCCCAGACCCAGAAGAAGGCATATTTGATATAACGTCCCATTTCAATACCTGCAAGACCTACTGCAAGCCAGAGCGCGGGGGAGAATGGACTGATGAACGTTCCTATGATATTACCGATCATCATCGTATAGGCAGCCTTTATGCTGTCTACCCCATAGCCCGTAACAATTTCCTCCACCAGCGGCAGCAACGCAAAGTAGTATGCGTCCGTGTTGAGGATCAGTTCGAATGGCGCTCCGAAAAATCCGAGAATATAGTGAAGATACGGTACCATGAAGGCAGGAAGGATGTAGACGATATCCTCCGCCAATGCATCGAGCATACCCGTGTTGCTGAGGATGCCGAGGAATGAACCTGCAGCCAGGATGATGGCCGCCATCATAAGTGCATTCGGGGCGTGTTCCTTTATACGCTCCATCTGAAGCTCTGTACTCCTGTAATTAAGTGGCAGTGCAATACTCAATGCAAGCATGAAGACCATTCCTGCAGGCAGTGCACCCCACATCAAGAAGCCGACGACCAAAAGCGTAAGTAGCAGGTTGAGCCAGAGCAGCTTTGGACGTCTGAGAGATTGCTTATCTTCGCCCTGATCATCCCCCATCTCGAGCTCTGATGCACTCAATGCATCCACAAGTTGTCCGCCCCGTTTCAACCGCATCTTCTCAAGGTAGCCGAGCAGTGCTGCAACAAGGATGAGCAGTATAATCAATACCACCTGCAGCGGAATGAGCGGCTGCCATAATTCTGAAGGGTCTGCACCCGTCACAGCCGCCGTACGCCCCAATGGGCCGCCCCATGGCACCATGTTCATGATGCTCGCACTGAGGCCGATCAGCATGACAAGGAGATAGGGACTCATGTTCAGCTTGCGGTACAGTGGCAGCAGAGGCGGTATGGTAATCAGGAAAGTGGAGGCTCCCGATCCATCGAGATGGGCCACCGCCCCGATGATGACTGTAGCGATTGCCACAAGAATGACATTGCCTCTCGAGAGTTTCACCATCCTGCCGATGAGTGGGTTGAACAGCCCTGCATCCTGCATGACTCCAAAGAACAGGATCGCGAAAATGAACATGATCACAACAGAAAGAACAGAACTGATGCCGTCATTGAAGAATTCGGTAATCTGTTCGAAGCCGAACCCGGCGATGAGGGCGCCGATGAAAGGTACGATGACCAATGCCACAATCGGATTGATCTTTTGTCTTATCAACAATACTACAATCGTCAGTATTACCAGTAAACCAACTAAACTCAACATCCTATCTCTCCTATCAGTTAATTTCCCCTTAATAAAATTTCTTTACTAACTAAACTAACTAAATAAATTCAGCTACCTTATGTAAACGGATACATATTTTAGAGTATTTCCATCCCTTGAAGTAAATAATTATATAATAGTTTAGTTGAAAAACCAAATATATAATCGAAATCCTCACCCTTTTCTAAAAACTCATCTTCAATTCCTATTAAATCACTTGTAATTAAAATGTTCTTCATATATAATTCATATAATGAAAGTCAGAATTATACGGAGGGTTGATATGCAATGAAAGTGGATTTGAAGAACGTGAACAAGTCCTTCACCAAAGGAAAGAATGAAATTCTCCCTGTGCTTCAGGACATCGATTTCAGTATTGAAGCAGGAGAATTCGTCTCCCTCCTCGGCCCCTCAGGGTGCGGCAAATCGACGATACTGAAGCTGATCGCCGGGTTGAGCCATCCTTCTTCAGGGGAACTGAAGGTCAATGATACACCCATAACCGGCCCGGGCACCGATCGGGTCGTAGTCTTCCAGGAAGGCGGCCTCTTTCCATGGATGACAGTGCTTGAGAACGTTACATATGGATTGAAGATCAAGAAGATGAGCAAGGCAGAGGCTGAGGAGAAGGCGATGGATGGCCTGCGCATGGTCCACCTCGGCAATTTCACCGGCGCCTATCCTCATGAACTGTCCGGAGGCATGAAGCAGCGTGTGGCGATTGCACGGGCGCTCGTCATGGATCCGGACGTCCTGCTGATGGATGAACCATTCGCAGCACTGGATGAACAGACACGCCTCGTCCTGCATCAGGAACTCCAGGACATTTGGGAGAAGACGGGCAAGACGATACTTTTCATCACCCACAATATCAGGGAAGCCCTGACATTATCCGACCGCGTCCTGCTGATGAGTACACGGCCGGGTACCATCAAGAAATCATTTACAGTACAGGCCTCCCGACCACGCAACCCTTCAGACAGCGTCATCGTCGATCTGGAGAAGCGTGTCATGGCCGAACTGGAAGAAGAGATGAATAAGGTATTGAAGGAGGAATTCGGCGATGACTACCGTTTTAAGACGGATAACGTTCGTGATCGTGATCATAGCGATATGGGAAGTCATATCTAAACTGCAGTTCTTCCCGACATTCATGTTTCCTCCCCTGATCATCCCAAATGATCCGGGCGGGGTGACTGTAATAAAGACACTCATCACAGGTATACTTTCCGGTCAGATTCTCGAAGCGACCGGCATCACCCTTGGAAGGCTCCTGATCGGATTCTTCATTGCCGTCATACTCGGACTTACATTCGGATTCCTCATCGCCCGCTACAAATGGGTCGATGATACACTCGGATTCTTCGTAACGGCACTCCAGTCCATCCCGAGCATCGTATGGTTCCCGCTCGCCATCGTATGGTTCGGCCTAGGGAATGTGGCCATCCTGTTCATCGTCGCCATTGGAGCGACGTGGACGATGACCGTCAACTCAAGTGCCGGATTCAAGAACGTCCCGAGCATCTATATCGATGCCGCCCGTACACTCGGGGCCTCAGGCACCCATCTGGTGCGGACCGTCATCATACCCGCCTCCGTCCCGCACATCATATCGGGACTGCGTGTTGCATGGGCATTCGCATGGCGGGCCATCATGGCCGGTGAACTGCTCGGTGCAGCCGGCGGACTCGGTCACCTTCTCGATCTTGGACGATCGATCCAGGCAATGGACCTTGTGCTGTCCATCATGATCGTCATCGGCATCATCGGCACCATCATCGACAACCAGGTCTTCTTGAGGATGGAACGTTCCGTCTCAAGACGCTGGGGACTCGGAACCTAAAAATCAGCATGGAGGGGAATTCCAATATGAAAAAATTTCTACCTGTACTTACTGCCCTGCTGCTTCTCGTCATTGCAGGATGCAGCGGCGAAGAAAACAGCAGTGCCGAAGAGACTGCAGAGGAAGTCCGCATTGCGTACTTCCCGAACTTTACGCATATCGCAACCATCGTCGCATTGGAAAACGGCTATTTTGAAGAAGCCTTCGGGGAGGACATCACCATCGATACGATGACATTCCCGAATGGCAGTGCCTTCATGGAGGCTCTGTCGACCGAAGAATTCGACATTGGAACCGTCGGTCCGACACCTGCCACGACGACATATCAACGCAACGCAGGACATGAAATCATATCAGGTGCGGTCAACGGCGGCGCGGTACTTGCAACAGCACAAGGATCCGGAATCGAAAGTGTTGAAGACCTCGACGGCAAGCGAGTAGCAGTACCGACCATCGGTTCCACACAGGACATCATGCTCCGCAAGGAGCTTCAGGAAGTCGGATTGAATATTGAGGATGCCGGCGGTACAGTAAGCCTCGTACCACAGGCACCTGCCGACACTTCCACGCTCTTCCTCCAGGAGGACGTTGATGCAGCAGCCACACAGGAGCCTTGGGGTGTATTCCTTGAGAACCAGGCCGATGCATCCATCCTGCTTGATGAGGAAGAGTTTGCATGGGGCACCGATCTGACGACGACGGTGGTTACGGCGAACAATACATTTACGGACGCCAATCCTGAACTTACACAGGATTATCTAAGGGCCCACCTCGAAGCCATCGACTTTATTGAAAACAACAATGAAGAGGCGGTACAGATCTTTGTCGACCATATCGAAGAAATAACAGGCAATGCACTCGATTTCGATGAAACGCTCGAAGCCAGCAACCGACTGAATCCGGCGTATGAAATCAACGAAGATGTAATACAGGAGATGGCGACCATCAGCATGGAAGCCGGCTACATTCCATCTGATGATGTCGAAGGTCTCGTAAACAAGGAATTCCTGGATGCAGTCCTGGAAGAAGAATAGAAATCAAAAAAGGAGGGGGAGCATAGCGCTCCCCCTCCTTTTACTTGTTCAATAGATCGTCTGGTGCTCCGTCGATTTGATATGATCTGCCCTTCTCCAATCCGAAGCAATCCCGGCTACCGTCATTACTGCAAAGGGAAGCAGCCATCCGAGCGACACTTCAGACAACGGCAGCGCCATGTACATGGTCGAAATGGCTTCCATTTTCAACAGGCCGCTAGTATGGATGATATCCATTATGGAAATCGGAATCGTGGTTACGACAGGAAGAATATAAGCATGCTTCATTTCGAAATGGATGAACATGTTCATGAAAGACACCACGACCAATACGATCGATACCGGGTAAAGAAACGTAAGCAGAGGCGCCGCCAGGGAAAGGATCGTGTTAAGGCCAAGCGTCGTAAACAGGAATCCGCAACCAGTGAAGATGAAGACATATACCTTGTACGGAATCCTGCTGTAATGTCTGAACCCGAAAGCAGCACAAGCATTGACCAGTCCGATGCATGTCGTCAGGCAGGCCACGACGACGATGGCAGAGAAGATCAGGTCACCGGAACTGCCGAAAAGACGCATCGAGCTGTATGTGAGGATGTCAGTCCCATTCTCATAGCCGCCTCGTGCTGTCGTCCCGCCGATGTAGGCCAACGCCACGTAGATCACAGTGAGCAGCACGGAGGAAATCAATCCAGCCTTCAGGACGTGGGAAATGATGCCCCTCCTATCGGTGACCCCTGAATACTTGAGTCCACTGATGATCACCATCGAAAATGCCAATGCACCGATGAGATCCATCGTGAAATAGCCTTCCAATATGCCAGAGACCATCGGGGCACTGCCATAACCTTCCTGGGCCGGCTGCAGGCCGGTTTCCGGACGGAAGACCGCAAAGATTGAAAGCAATCCGATTGCTGCCAGCAGAATGGGCGTCAAGTATTTGCCGATGCTGTCGACAATCTTCGCCGGATTCAATGCCACCAGGAAGACGATCATGAAGAAAACAACGGAAAAGCCGATGAGTGTAGATGTATTATGGACAGGCAGAAGATTTGCAGTTCCCACCTCATACGCCACATTCGCCGCTCTCGGTATGCCGTATAATGCACCGATCGAGAGATAAACCAGCACGGCAAACACCATGCCGAATACCGGGTGGACGGGCCGGCCCATCCGCTCCACCCCTTCATCGAAATAAGCCACGACAATGACAGCCAGAAGCGGCAGCAATACACCAGTGATGATGAAACCGGCCATCGCCGGCCACATGTCCACACCTGCCTCATGCCCGAGCATCGGAGGGAATATCAGGTTTCCTGCACCAAAGAACAACGAAAAAAGCATCAGGCCGGAAATCAATACTAAACGATTCATCAGAACACTCCTATAATAAAAAAAAGTACCATTTTAAGGACGGCGGTCAAGCCGTGGCACCCCTTTGGATACTCCCCCTGATCCCCATCAGTTTAAGAAATCCGTTCAATATGGATAATATGACAGGCCCCCTTCGGGACCTTCCATTAAAAATGATAAATAAAAACACCTCACCAATTATATGACTTTTATAAATATTGTCAATATGATAGACAAAAGCATATCATCATTTTTGTATAGACCACAAAAGAGAAATCCTTCAGTTCCTCCTGTCACTTTCAAAAATTTCGTCACTTCCATTATGCAGGATACTTGATTGCATACTTCCTGAAAGGAACATTCACCTGCAGCTCAACTGCCTATAAAAAATCCCCTCCCATTTTTTATGGAAGGAGATCTTTTCCCTATGATCCGCTTGGACTCTTTTCCTTTTTTGACATGTACATCAGAATCAAAACTACGATGATATTTGAGATGAACAGGGCCACCATGGAAATGATGAGGTACCTCTCACTCATTGGGGATGCTCCGCCTGTAGCAAACCTGGCTACCAGCTCAGGCATAGCCAGAAGGAGCAGGAGTGCTGTGAAGAACCACCGCTTCATGAACAGTGTCGTTATTAGGAAGACACCAAGTAAAGATAGGCCGATGATGAAATTCATTTCCGGGCTGCCTTCGTATATAATGATGCCTGGATGGGAACGGATAATAAATTGCCCGCCTATCATTCCGGCGAATACGAATATTTCATAGGCGATGGAAAAGATGTACGTTCTCTTATCGTCCCCATACTTCAAGATCATTTCCTTGATTACATAGAATGAGCCGTATCCTAAAAACAGGAGAACAAGCAGATAATAGATGATCAGTGAGGTGGAAAGTTCAAACTGGCCGCTGAGCAGGCTTGGAATCGTGAAGAGGCCAAACAGGTAGACAAGCAGCAAAGCACCTTTTTTCTTCAGACCGGCTTCCAAGGACAGCTCTTCTGATATTGATCTGATATATTCCTTTACCGAACCCCCAGTAACACTCTCGACACTTTTACCGCGTGCTTCCGCTTCAGTCAGATGATCCCGTAATTCTTCCTCCATCTCTTCGATGTCTTCACTGCTTTTTCCCCGGGCCATCAGCTCCAGCCTCAAGTCCAGCAGGAATTTCTCCGCTTTCTTACTCAGCATTTTCAACACTCCCCATCAGATTGTTCATACCTCTATTGAGATATGTCCATTTATGACGAAATACTTCCAATTCTTCCAGGCCACGTTCAGTGACAGAGTAGTACTTCCTTTTGGGCCCGCCAGTATCGGACTTTCTGGTCTGTGTACTCACGTATCCTTTTTTACTTAGGCGCAGCAATACGGGATAGATGCTCCCATCGCTGATTTCCGGGAAGTCCTTTCCCTTCAGCTTTTCCAGAATCTCATAGCCGTATGTCTCGCCTTGTGCAATGAGGCCAAGAATCGCCCCGTCAAGCAGTCCTTTCATCATCTGATCTGAAACTGACATAGGCACCCTCCAATCAACTATCTTATAATATACTATAGTTCAATGCTTTATAGCTGTCAACTATCTTACTTTAAAAGATAGTTGTCCCATAAGAGCATAGGAGGCGGTCTTTTCCGCTTACAGGAGTATCTCCCGCCATATCGGGAAATGGAGGACTGAATCTTACTCTGAATTGGGGGAATATGAAATGGCAGATAGGAAACGGGAAGGACTGACGGCAGTCATCATCGGTGCTTCAAGCGGACTCGGTAAAGGCGTCGCACAGCAGCTTGCTGAAGAAGGGGCAAATGTCGTAATCGGGGCCCGCCGCACTCATCTGATCGAGGAGCTCGCCGAAGAAATAGGTCCGTCGGCTGTGGCAGTGACGACGGACATCAGCAAGGAAGCGGATGTCAAAAGGATCCATGATGCCGCTCTTGAGAAATTCGGGAAGATTGATGTATGGATCAACATGGCGGGTGTGGGCCTCATCGGATCCTACACCGAACTCCCTGTTGAGGATATGAAGCGCCTCCTCGATATCAATGTATTCGGTACAATGGTCGGCAGCCAGTACGCGCTCAAACAGTTCAAGACGCAGAAATCCGGCATCTTGATCAATGCCGGATCGGTTGCCGCCAAAGTGCCATTCCCATATTACACAACCTACAGCGCAAGCAAATTTGCAGTCTCCGGCCTGAGCTATGGTCTGCAAAGGGAAATGGAGGTGGAGGGATATGAGGATATCCACGTATGCACTGTCCATCCATGGGCGACGGATACGCCATGGTTCGACCATTCCGGGAACTATTCCGGGCATCGTGCACAGATGAAGCCGATGGATGAGCCAAAAAGCGTTATCGAGGCGACCATCGGTCTTATAGACACTCCACAGGAAAGCGTGGAAGTCGGCGTCAAAACCAAGGGGTCCGCCATCTCTGAAAGCCTGCTGCCAGGACTTACCGAAAAGTTCAATGCAAACCATGTCAAAAATGTCATCGAGGAGGCACCGGCATCCTCCAATACTCCAGGCAGTCTGCACGAACCGATGGAGGATGGCACCGAGGTCTCTGCAGGATGGAAGACACGGCTGAAGATGGATGAGTAGAGTGGGCATCAATAGAAGCGAAAAAGGTGCAGATCAAATTGATCTGCACCTTAATTTTATGCCAATACTTCTTTTGCCATATTTTCCTGCACCATTTCGATGAAGTAGCGATGAAAGACGAGCGAATCCGTCAGTTCAGGGTGGAACGAGATGCCGAGATGGCGGTCGGAACGCACTGCGACGATCTTCTCCCCCACCTTTGACAGCACCTGTACCCCTTTGCCTGCAGCATCGATATGGGGCGCCCGGATGAAGACGGCAAGCGCCTTTTCCCCGATGCCTTCAATATCAAGTTCGGCCTCGAAGCTGTCCACCTGCCGGCCGAATGAATTGCGTTCGACGGTAATGTCGAGCTTGCCGAGATGTCCTTCATCCTGTCCGATGATCCTCTCAGCGAGCAGGATGACACCGGCACAGGTCCCGAACATCGGCAAGTCGCTTTCCCTCAATGCTTCTGTGAAGCCGTAGCGGTCCATCAGCCGCCGCATTGCAGTGGATTCACCGCCGGGAAGAATGAGGCCATCAATATCTGCCAGCTCATCCACACGCTTGATGGCGACCGCTTCCTGCCCACATGCCTCGACCATCCTCTTGTGTTCCCTTACAGCACCCTGCAGGGCAAGTATGCCGATCCTCATTACCAGCCGCGCTCCTGCATCCTGTCTTCAAGGGAAAGCTGATTGATGTCGAGGCCTTTCATTGCTGTACCAAGCTCCTTCGCAAGCTTGCCGATCAGTTCATAGTCCTGATAGTGCGTTGTCGCCTCCACAATCGCTTTGGCGAACTTCTCAGGGTTGTCGGACTTGAATACACCCGAGCCGACGAATACGCCATCTGCACCCAGTTCCATCATCAGTGCCGCATCCTGCGGTGTCGCCACGCCTCCGGCTGCAAAATTGACGACCGGTAGTTTGCCCAGTTCCTTTATCTCCTTCAGGATGTCATATGGTGCACCGTGGTTCTTCGCCTCGGTCATAAGCTCGTCATCGCTCATTACAGCGATCTGACGGACCTGCTGGTTGACCATGCGCATATGCCTCACCGCTTCCACGATGTTGCCTGTACCCGGCTCCCCTTTCGTTCTGAGCATGGCTGCACCTTCTCCGATACGCCTTGCCGCTTCACCGATGTTCCGGCAGCCGCAGACAAACGGTGCTGTGTAGTCATCCTTCTTCAGGTGGAACACTTCATCTGCCGGTGTCAGCACTTCGGATTCATCGATGTAGTCGACGCCCATTGCCTCCAGCACACGTGCTTCCGTGATATGGCCGATTCTGCATTTCGCCATGACCGGGATGGACACGGCATTCATCACTTCCTCGACGATCCTCGGGTCACACGCTCTTGCCACACCGCCGGCTGCACGGATATCGGATGGCACACGCTCCAGGGCCATGACTGCCACGGCACCTGCCGCCTCGGCCACCTTCGCCTGCTCCGCGTTGACGACGTCCATGATGACCCCGCCCTTCTGCATTTCCGCCATGCCTCTTTTGACTCTCTCAGTACCTGTCTGCTGCATCTATATCGACTCCTTCTATCTATTGATATTATATTAAAATAGTATAGAATTAAATCTGAACACTTAGAAGTGTCAGTTTGGAATAATTTTAGGGGGTCAGATTATGCTGATTAATCTGGACAGGCAGGCGGATACACCGCTTTTCGAACAATTATATGCGGCACTCAGGGAACAGATACTGAATGGTGAGCTTGCAAGCGACCAGAAGCTGCCGAGCAAAAGACAGCTGAAGACGGACCTTGCCATCAGCCAGACGACCATCGAACATGCCTATAACCTGCTGCTGGATGAAGACCTCATCTACAGCAGGGAGAAAAGCGGGTTCTATGTATCCGCCATCGAACAGCTCAATCAAGGCAAACCGGAGACCATCCCCAAAATCAGGCGCCCCGAAAGGAAGGAATATGCGCTGCCGCTCGGCACCATCGATACGACGCTCGTCCAGAGTGATGTGCTGAAGCAGATTGCCAGAGACGTCTATTCGGACCCCGAACTCCTGAATAAAGGGGACGACAGCGGAGAAACGGTACTGAAGGAACAGATCAGACACTATCTGAACATCAACCGGGGCGTCACATGCTCCACCGATCAGATATTCATCGGCCCGTCGACGGAATTCCTGCTTGAACAGGTGCTGTACCTGCTGAAGTATCCCAAGATGACGATTGAAGATCCCGGCTACCCGGTCATCCGTAAAGTGCTCGATCGGCTAGACAGCGGCATGGACACGGCCCGGGTGCTTGAAGACGGCATAGATGTCGATCAGGTGGCGGACCTCGCCCATCCGGTGGTCCACGTCACCCCCTCCCATCAGTTCCCGAGCGGAGCGGTCATGTCCCTCCAGAAGCGCATCCAGCTGCTGAACCATGTAAGCCGTAATGGCCACTATATCATCGAGGATGACTACGACAGCGAATTCAGATATACCGGGCGCCCCCTGCCCTCATTGCAGGGGCTCGACCAGAACGATTGCACCATCTATATGAGCACATTCTCAAAATCCCTCTATCCCTCTTTGCGGCTGTCCTGCATGGTGCTGCCCGCCTCACTTGCTGAACTTTATTACCAGAAGGCGCTCTCATGCAACGTACCCAGGCAGATGCAGCACATCGTCGCCCGTTTCATGGAACAGGGCTATCTGACCCGACACATCAACAGGATGCGCAAGGTCTACCGGAAGAAGATGGAGACCATCGTCGGGCGGATTGCAGCACATCACGCCGTCGAGATTCACGGGGAGCATACAGGCATGCACTTCATCATCAGGGTGCCTGGCATGAATCTTGAAGAAGCTGCCGCAAACCATGGACTCGTCCACGGCAGTGCCTACTCCTATGAGAAGAACCTTGAGGATACCGTCGTTGTGGGCATCGGGGAAAAGGAAACAGAGGAGATCATGGAAATTCTGGATCGTTTTCTTGAGGAGGTTGGTGTATGAGGATATGGGGCCGGTTTCCCGTCCCCCTCTGTTTTTCTAAGCATCAGGAAGGATGCGCCCATATCAACACAAAATAAAAAGACATGGATATTTCCATGTCTTTTGAGTGGGCCTAAGTGGACTCGAACCACCGACCTCACGCTTATCAGGCGTGCGCTCTAACCAGCTGAGCTATAGGCCCCTGTTATGTAATTGAAAATAAAAGTGGAGACTAGCGGGATCGAACCGCTGACCTCCTGCGTGCAAAGCAGGCGCTCTCCCAGCTGAGCTAAGCCCCCATCATGTAAATATATATTATTAAGAGTCGGGAAGACAGGATTCGAACCTGCGACCCCTTGGTCCCAAACCAAGTGCTCTACCAAGCTGAGCTACTTCCCGTAAGTTATTGAGCGCGCCCGAGAGGAGTCGAACCCCTAACCTCTTGATCCGTAGTCAAACGCTCTATCCAATTGAGCTACGGGCGCATGAAACAAAAAAATAAAACGGCATGACCGCTTAAAAAATAATGGAGCGGAAGACGGGATTCGAACCCGCGACCCCCACCTTGGCAAGGTGGTGTTCTACCACTGAACTACTTCCGCTTGATAATATGAAATTGAATATATGATGCGGGTGAAGGGACTCGAACCCCCACGCCGTTAAAGGCACTAGATCCTGATTCTAGCGCGTCTGCCAATTCCGCCACACCCGCATATATGATACAGAGGAAGATATCCCCGTTTGATTTCCGTCATCCGTCAAATGGAGTATGACTTGTTGCAAATCAGATGGTGCCGGCCAGAGGAATCGAACCCCCAACCTACTGATTACAAGTCAGTTGCTCTGCCAATTGAGCTAGACCGGCTGAATCATTAAGTTTTAAATGGTGGAGAATGACGGGTTCGAACCGCCGACCCTCTGCTTGTAAGGCAGATGCTCTCCCAGCTGAGCTAATTCTCCTGAAAGATGTGTTGCTCAATCACGACTGTTTCATAATATCCTATATCAGCCGTCCGCGTCAACACATTTAATCATTTTATTAGGGAAATAATACACCCAAATGAAATTTTGGGCGTATTATTATATACTTACACTATTTTTGTCTCATATAAGGGAACAGCAGCACGTCGCGGATGGAAGCTGAATCGGTCAGCAGCATCACGAGGCGGTCGATGCCGATGCCGAGTCCGCCGGTCGGCGGCATACCGTATTCAAGCGACTCGAGGAAGTCCTCATCCATTTCATGTGCTTCATCGTTGCCCGCTTCCTTTTCGGCAACCTGTGATTCAAATCGCTGTCTCTGGTCGACCGGATCATTGAGCTCCGTAAATGCATTCGCGTGCTCCCGGCCGACGATGAACAGTTCAAAACGGTCCGTGAAACGGGGATCATCCGGATTCTGCTTCGCTAGTGGTGAGATCTCGATTGGGTGGCCGTACACGAATGTCGGCTGAACAAGCGTCTCTTCAACTTTCTGTTCGAAGAATTCATTCAGGATATGACCATACTTCATCGTATCCTGCACCTCGATGCCGTGCTCCTTCGCCAGCTGATGCGCCTCTTCATCGGATTTCACTTCGTAGAAGTCCACACCCGTCTGCTCCTTGATGGCATCCACGATGTGCACGCGTTTCCACCTTGGTGTCAGATCGATCTGCTCCCCACCATATTCGACGACCGTCGTTCCGTTGACATGCTCGGCAATATGGGCGATCATCTCTTCCGTCAGATCCATGATGTCATGGAAATCTGCATACGCCTCATATAATTCTATCATCGTGAATTCAGGGTTATGGCGGGTGGATACCCCCTCGTTCCTGAACACGCGGCCGATTTCATAAACCTTTTCAAGGCCGCCGACGATGAGGCGCTTCAGATGCAGTTCAATCGCAATACGCATGAAGAGTTCCATATCGAGCGCATTATGGTGCGTGACGAATGGGCGTGCCTGTGCACCGCCTGCGATGGTATGCATCATCGGCGTCTCCACTTCCAGGAATCCACGCTGGTTCAGGTAGTTTCGCATTTCCTGAATGATCCTGCTGCGCTTGATGAATGTATCCTTGGAGTCTTCACTCGTAATCAGGTCAAGATAGCGTTTGCGGTAGCGCTCCTCTACGTCCTTCAGGCCATGGTATTTGTCCGGCAGCGGGCGCAATGCTTTCGTCAGCAGAGTGAATTCCTGCGCCTTGACCGAAAGTTCTCCGGTGTTGGTCTTGAACATGACACCTTTGACTCCGACGATATCTCCGAGGTCTGCCTGCTTCCAGATTTCAAATGCCGCTTCACCCACCTGATCCTTACGCACGTAGATCTGGATCTGCCCTTTGATGTCCTGGATATGGGCAAAACCGGCTTTACCCTTGCCACGCTTCGTCATCAGACGGCCTGCAATGACAGTCCCGGATTCTTCTTCCTTCTCTGCAAGTCCTTCCTTGGAAAACGCATCCCACTCCTCTTTAAGTACATCCGTGTAGGCTGTGCGTTCGAACTTTTCACCGAAAGGATCGATGCCAAGATCGATGAGCTGCTGCATTTTCTCTCTTCTGACGGTTATCTGATCATTTATTTCTTCACTCACTGATTTTCTCTCCTATACTATCATTTCATTTTGTTGTTCCATTTGTTCCTCAACGAATTTGTCTATTGCAGAGACAACAGCCTCTCTTGTTTCCGCTTGGTTGATTGCCCTGCGTACATTGCCGTTGCCCTTTATATTTTTCAGGTACCATGAAGCATGCTTACGCATCTCCATGACAGCGACCTTTTCACCCTTAAGGGTGATCAGGCGGTCCATATGGAGTTTGAGCACTTCCATCTTCTCTTCAAGCCCAGGCTCCCCGATCAGTTCGCCTGTTTCAAGGTAGTGCACCGTCCTATAGATCATCCACGGATTGCCGAGCGCTTCCCTTCCGATCATCACCGCATCTACACCGGTCTCATCCAGCATCTTCTGGGCGCGTTCCGGGGATGTGACGTCGCCATTGCCGATGACCGGAATGCTGACGGCCTCCTTGACCTGACGGATGATGTCCCAATCCGCTTCACCTTCATACATCTGCTCACGTGTGCGGCCATGCATGCTGATGGCGGCGGCCCCGGCCTTCTCCGCCATTTTAGCATTCTCCACTGCATATATATGATCGCTGTCCCAACCGATGCGCATCTTCACCGTCACGGGCTTTGATACATTCTCGACGACTGCACTGACCATATCGTAGATCTTATCCGGATCGAGCAGCCAACGGGCGCCGGCTTCACATCGGATGATCTTGGAGACCGGACATCCCATGTTGATGTCTATGATATCAGCTGTCGTATTCTGATCCACATATTTGGCCGCTTCCACAAGCGTATCCTTTTCCCCGCCGGATATCTGAAGCGACATCGGCCGTTCATTCTCATCTATATAAAGCATCTTCATCGTCTTTTCATTGCCGAACAGGAGTGCCTTGTCGCTGATCATCTCGGCACAGACGAGCCCTGCACCAAATTCCTTGACCGTCAATCTGAACGCAGCGTTGCACACGCCTGCCATCGGGGCAAGTACCACCCTGTTGGCCATCTCCACATCGCCGATCCTAAACATTCGTCTCACCCGCTTCAAGTGCTCTCCTCATTGCTTCTATCGTCCGTCCCGTTCCCGGGTGGACCACGTCACCGGCGATTTCCGACAGGGGCTCAAGGACGAAACTGCGCTTATGCATTTCCGCATGTGGAATATTCAATTCATCCAATGAAAGTTCCAGATCCTCATAAAGCAGTATATCGATATCGATTGTCCGCGGTCCCCAGACTTCCTTCCGGACACGGCCCAGATCGTGCTCGATCGACAGGACGACTTCCAACAGATCCAAAGGGGATATACGTGTTTCTATCATCAGGCACATGTTCATGAAGTTCGGCTGGTCTGTCTTTCCATAGGGTTCTGTTTCAAGGATGGAGGAACGTTTGACAACTTCTATCGCTTCATGGTCATCAAGTCTTTGGATGGCGGATTCCAGGTTGTCCCTTCGATCCCCCATATTGCTTCCAAGTCCCAAATATACAACCGCCATTAATCTTCCCGCTTTCTATTCAAAGTAATGCTGACGTTATCATAATTTCCCTCTATCGGAGGGTTCACTTTAGTGATGGTCACTTCTGTCCCTACTATTTTATCATATTGGTCAAATAGTGCTTTCGACACTTTTTCGGCAAGATGTTCTATCAGGTTTACAGGTTCCCCCTTGATGATCTCCTCAATCATCTGGTAGGCCTCCCCGTAGTGGACGGTCCCGTTCAGGTCGTCTGTTGTGGAAGCAGGGGTGAGGTCCAGATGCATCACGACATCCGTAATGAAGAACTGTCCAAGTGTGCGTTCAGCATCGAATACCCCATGGTATGCATATGTCTTTATGCCATTGATTCTGATGTTATCCATCCATATCCTCCTTGAGCTTCATATAGGCATCTGCAAGTTTCCTGTTCAGGGCCACATTGTGCACGCGCACCGCCCTGACACCCTTATCGATGCCGTATATCGTCGTTGCAGCAGTGGCTTCATCCCGTTCGGATGCCTGGGTGTCCTCACCGGCGAGCTCCCTGATCATACGCTTCCGGCTTGTCGCAAGAAGGATGGGGTAGCCTGTCGCCACAAGTTCTTCCAGGCGGCGCATCACGGTGAGTTCCTCACTGCGTGTTTTGACGAATCCGATGCCCGGATCGAGCCAGATCTTATCTTCCTTCACACCGTGCGCTTTTGCCAGGGCCGCGGAGGCCAGCAGCTCTTCGATCATGTCTTCGACGACATCACTGTAGCTGGCGTGGGTGTTATTGTGCATCAGGAAGATCGGCACTTCATATTCGCTGGCGACATCGAGGATCGTTTCATCATACGTGCCCCGCCACTGGTCATTGATCATCGTAGCACCCGCTTCGAGTGCCGCCCGGGCCACATCCCCGCGGAAGGTATCGATGGCTATATCCACACCGATATCCCTGATCGCTTCGATGACGGGAACGATCCGTCGAATCTCCTCTTCGGCACTGATTTCCTCATGCCCCGGCCGCGTGGAATATCCACCGACATCAATGATGTCTGCACCTTCCCCGACCATCTCCCGTGCCCGCTCGACAGCATCATCCACAGCCTGATATTTGCCGCCGTCGCTGAATGAATCCGGAGTGACATTCAGGATTCCCATTATCTGCAGTCGTTTCATACTATCATCCTCTATTCCACAATAATAGACATATTATAACATGTATAAGTGATGAAATATAATGGCTTCCAGGTAAAATAAAATACCATACCCCAAAGGGATATGGTATTCAAGATGACTGGCATCAGCCTTCGAAATTGAACAGCGGTGTTGAGAGGTACCTCTCACCGTTGGATGGCAATACTGTAATGACGCTCTTTCCTTTGCCAAGCTTCTTGGCGACTTCAATACTTGCCAGCACTGCCGCACCGGAGGAGATGCCACCAAGTATGCCTTCTTTGGCCGCGAGTTCACGCGCCCATTCCATCGCTTCATCGTTGCCGATCTGAATGACTTCATCGTAGATTTCAGTATCCAGCGTCTTCGGCACAAAGCCGGCGCCCAGTCCCTGCAACTTGTGCGGACCAGGTTCGCCCCCGCTCAGTACTGGGGAGTCCTTCGGTTCCACAGCATAGATGGCAAGCTCGGGATACGCCTCTTTCAATACTTTGCCGGCACCTGAAATCGTGCCGCCTGTACCGATGCCTGAAACGAATCCGGCAACATCGAGGCCTTCCGTCTGCTCGACCAATTCGCGGCCTGTCGTACGCTCGTGGATTTCAGGGTTCGCCATGTTCTCGAACTGCTGCGGCATGAAGTAGCCATGCTTTTCAACAAGTTCGCCAGCCTTCTTGATTGCGCCCTTCATGCCTTCAGCACCAGGGGTAAGGATGAGTTCTGCGCCATATGCCTTGAGCAGGTTCCGGCGCTCCTTGCTCATCGTGTCCGGCATGACAAGGATGGTCTTGTATCCCTTGCTTGCTGCCACCATCGCCAGACCGATGCCGGTATTCCCGCTTGTCGGTTCGATGATCGTCGTCCCTTCGGTCAATACGCCTTCTTCTTCAGCGCGTTCGATCATGGAAAGGGCGATGCGGTCCTTGACTGAGCTTCCAGGGTTCATGAATTCCAGCTTCACGTAGATGTCGGCCATGCTGTCGTCTGTCAGGTTGTTAAGCTTCACAAGTGGCGTGTTGCCGATGACTTCTGTAATGCTATTATAAAGTTTACTCATAACAATCTCCCTTTTATCCCTACTTAGTAACTATGGATAACATACCATTTTTGGCTTCCCAAATCAATTTTAATGCGTAATGAGCTCCTGCAGTTCTTCCTTTTCAATCCACACCTTATTCCGGCAGAAGTGGCAGTCCGCTTCAGCACCGCCATCTTCCTTGATCATGGCGACGATTTCGGATGGATCGAGGGAAGCGATCGCATTGATGAACCGCTCCTTCGAACAGCTGCACTCGAATTCCACCGGCATTTCATCCAGCTCTCTCCAATTCTCTTCTCCGATTGCCTCATCAATGATTTCTTGAGGCGACAGCCCATGGTCGATCAGTTTGGACACAGGCGTCATTTCCTTTGCCCGCTCATCAAGGAAGGTCATCGTCTCATCACTTGCCCCGGGCATCACCTGGATGATGAATCCGCCGGCAGATTTGATTGTGTTGTCGGGATTGACGAGCACCCCGAGCGCCACAATGGATGGCACCTGTTCACTTGCATAGAAGTAGTAGGAGAAGTCCTCTCCGATTTCACCGGAGACGATTTCCGTGGAGCCTGTAAAATGCTCTTTCAATCCTATATCCTTGGCAACATTGACGAATCCATCGGTTCCTACCGCACGGCGTACATCGAGTTTCCCGGCATTATTGAGGGGGAAATGCACCTGCGGATTTCCAAGGTAGCCGCGGACTTTGCCTTTCGCATTGCTGTCGACGACGATTGCGCCGATTGGTCCGCCGCCCTGGACGGTCACCGTCACCTTCTCCTCATTCTTGAGCATGGCGCCCATCATGAGTCCTGCAGTCATCGTACGGCCGAGTGCAGCTGCTGCAGTCGGATAGGCACCATGTCTTTCCACTGCTTCATTTACTGTGTCTGTAGTATCTACAGAGAAAATACGAATTTCATCATTCATTCCAATCCCTCTAATCAGGTGGTCCATTGGAATTCCTCCTTATAAATCACCAAAAGTCGCCCGGAGGCGACTTGGCATTAGTTTCTTCTGTTATCTTCTTCCCACCGCTGTTCCTTCTGTCTCTGCCTGTCTGCAAAAGGATTTTCCTCAGTGTTGCGTTCCTGTGGGGATTCCCTCTGTTCAATCGGCTGCTCTCTGCGTTGTTCGTCGTAGCGGGAAGTTTCTTCCTCTTCAACCGCATCACGTGATTCCGCTTCGTCTGCACGGTCGCTCAGACCTTCTTTGACATCTTCATAGGATGGTCCGATCTTGTCATCTTCTGCATGGCTGTCGTCGTAGTTGCGTTCCGGCAATTTGCCATGGTAGAAGAGGCCTTCGATCTGTTCACGATCCAATGTTTCTTCAACAAGCAGTGTTTCCGCGATGAGGGTGAGCTGTTCCTGGTGTTCCGTCAATATCTCGCGGCAGCGTTCATACTGCGTTTTGATGATGTGCTGCATCTCCTGGTCTATCTCGTAGGCGATCCGGTCGGAGTAGTTTGCATCCGACTGCATATCCTTGCCGAGGAAGACCTGGCCGTTGGACTCACCGAATTGGAGCGGTCCAAGTTTGTCACTCATGCCGTATTCAGTCACCATGCTGCGTGCAATGCCTGTAGACCTCTGGAAGTCGTTATGGGCACCAGTGGATACTTCACCGAAGTTGATCTCTTCGGAGACACGGCCCCCGAGTAATCCGACAATCTTGTCTTCGAGCTCAGGTTTCGTCATGAAGTAGCGGTCTTCCTTCGGAAGCATCACTGCGTAGCCGCCTGCCTGTCCACGAGGGACGATCGTGACCTTGTGGACCATATCAGCATCATCAAGCACCATGCCGATGACCGTATGGCCGGCTTCGTGGAATGCGACGATATTGCGTTCCTTCTCGGATATGACACGGCTCTTCTTGGCCGGTCCGGCGATGACCCTGTCTGTCGCTTCATCAACGTCACGCATATCGATCTTGGTTTTATTCTGCCTTGCAGCAACGAGTGCCGCTTCATTCAGCAGGTTCTCAAGGTCGGCCCCTGAGAAACCTGGCGTTCTTGCAGCGAGGGCTGCAAGATCCACCGTATCATCAAACGGCTTGCCTTTGGCATGTACTTTAAGTACCGCCTCACGGCCTTTGACATCCGGACGGCCAACAGGAATCTGCCTGTCGAAACGGCCTGGACGGAGCAATGCCGGGTCAAGGATATCAGGTCTGTTCGTCGCTGCGATCATGATGATGCCTTCGTTCTCACCGAAGCCATCCATCTCAACAAGCAGCTGGTTCAATGTCTGTTCACGTTCGTCGTGACCACCGCCGACGCCTGCACCACGTTGGCGTCCCACTGCATCGATCTCATCGATGAAGATGATGCATGGCGCGTTCTTCTTGGCATTCTCGAACAGGTCACGCACACGGGATGCACCGACACCGACGAACATTTCGACGAAGTCGGAACCACTGATGGAGAAGAAAGGTACGCCCGCTTCTCCGGCCACGGCTTTTGCGATCAGTGTCTTACCTGTACCCGGCGGGCCGACGAGCAGCACGCCTTTCGGGATCTTCGCCCCGATGCGGTCGAAACGGCGTGGATCTTTCAGGAAGTCCACCACTTCGATGAGTTCCTGCTTTTCTTCATCCGCGCCCGCTACATCTTCAAAGCGGACCTTTTTCTTGCTCTGATCATAGAGTTTCGCCTTGCTCTTGCCGAAGTTCATTACGCGGCCGCCACCGCCACCGCCGCCCTGTGCCTGGCTCATCAGGAACAGGAAGAGGAAGAGGATGAGTAGCAGCGGAATGAACGTAAACAGCATGCTTGTCCAAGGACTCTGCTCTTCAGCAGGTTCGATTGTGAAGTTCAGGTCATCCTGGGCTCTTGCTGTTTCAAGAATCTGATCCAGGTCCTGAGTGCTGTTATATGGAATCACAGAGGTGAAGGATTCCTGCTCATTCTGGCCGGATAGACGGCCTTCAATGAGATATACGTTCTGCTCTGGCTGAATTGTGAGTTCTTCTATATTACCGGCATCCAGTTCTTCAAGGAATTCCCCGTATTGGAGTTCCTCCTCAAGTGCTGAATCGCCATTGAAACTTTGAAATATACCAAACATTATTACTGATAGTATCAATATCAGCACTATGTTACGGCCTACATTCTTAGGCATCCGTAAACCTCCATTTCTAGTACGACTAAAAGAAATAATACCATGTTTTCACACTATTATTCCACTGTTTTGACTTACTGGTAGAGCTCCGGTTTCAATAATCCGATATATGGCAGGTTCCTGTATTTTTCATCAAAATCCAGACCATAACCGACGACGAATCCATCAGGTATTTCCGTTCCTACGTATTTTACATCAACTTCAAGCTTCCTGTTGATCGGCTTGTCCAGCAGTGTCACTATCTCCAATGATGCTGCATTCCTGTATTCGATCAGGTCCATGATGGAATTCAGTGTCGTGCCTGTTTCTATGATATCCTCGACCACGATGACATGGCGCCCGTCGACAGAAGTGGACAGGTCCTTGAGGATTTTGACCTCACCGGAGGATTTCGTCCCCACATAGCTTGAAACATCCATGAAATCTATTTCCAGATGCGTATCTATGTACTTGATCAGATCTCCCATGAACATGATGGATCCCTTGAGCAGACCGACCAGTATCGGCGTCTTGCCTTCGTAGTCTTCAGTAATCCGCCTGCCGAGCCTTTCTGCTATGTTTTGAATTTCCTCTTCAGATAGTACAACTTCGCTTATATCATTTCTAAGGCTCATCCGTAAACTCCTTTTCAATAAGTAATCGACTGTTCATTTCCTTGCTACCCATTATATTATAAATTTCACCCAGTGCAATGATTTGGCGGTCCGAATCCAGGATGACCGGCATTTTTTCCCGCTCATCCTTCGGCACTTTTCCATCTATGAAAATACGCGAAAGCTTTTTTGTGCCGAGGCCGGGTATCTGCATGCGGTCCCCCGACTCCTTCGTCCGCACCATGAGTGGATATTGATGCGGCTCGAGCCTCGAGGTGATCCTGTACCCATTGAAGACATGGCTACCATCGCCTTCGATCATCAGCATGCTTTCATTTTCACCCTCACCCTGTCTTCTGGTGATATGATCATATGAGATGACAATGCTCATCTCTCCGGCTTCAAAGGAGGCATTTGCGGTATCCGATGCGATGACCGACATGATCTCTTCGAGGTACCGGCGCCTCGGCTCCACACCTTCCGCCTTCAGCCAGGCCTGCATGATATAGAGTCTGATGATGTGCTTCTGCGCGTTGAAGTCATCCCGCGGGAGAGTCTTCCCCCGACCTTCCAGAAACGCCTCTGCTTCCGCCTGAAGAATATCATCGATCTCCGCCATATCATCACGCAGACGGATCAGGTGGGCTTCCTGCAGATTGGCGCTTTCTTTGATCGGCTTCATGAGTCGATGACGGATGTAGTTCCTCGTGTAATCGGTCCGGCTGTTCGTTTCATCTTCGAAATGGACGACGCCATGCCTCTGTGCATATGCTTCAATTTCCTCACGGGATACGCTGATCAGCGGACGCACAATCCTGTATCCTTTCCTGCACCGTTCAGCAGGAATCCCCATCGCTCCAGGCAGATGACGGCCGGAAAGCAGGGAGTGGAGGATCGTTTCATACTGGTCATCCAGATGATGGGCGGTGATCAGCACATCAGCGCCGTGCCTTCTCATCATCACATCGAAAAAATGGTAGCGGGCTTGCCTCGCACGCTCCTGGCTGAATGCATCAGGTGGTATGCTCAAAGTCTCAACCTCGCATAAGTGACCAGCCTGCTGCGCCATCTTTTCTATATATGCCGCTTCTTCAACTGAAGCAGCCCGCTGTCCATGATTCACGTGGAGGAGGATCAGCCGTCCCGGTGCATGTGTTGTGCTGAGCAGATGATACAGCACCATGGAATCGACCCCGCCTGATATGGCAAGGGCGACCGTTTCATGCTCCCCCCATGGTCGGAAGAGTTCCATACTCTCACCCTTCTCAAAATAAAATAAGACGATTACTGGAATCGTCTCTATATCTATTTATTTTTTGCCTCTTCCACCGCGGCGTGATTCGGTTTGTCTTTTGATGGTAGACATGCGGTCTTCGCTGTCCTTAAGGAAGCTTGAAAGTTTCTTCTCAAAGTCTTCCGGAGACGGATCCTTGCGTGGTTTCGGCTTAGGTTTTGGTTCTTTCGCTTTTTTGATGGACAGACTGATCTTGCCATCATCACCAACGGATAGGACCTTCACTTCAACTTCTTCGCCTACACTAAGGTGCTCATTGATATCCTCTACATACTGATCTGCAACCTCACTGATGTGAACGAGCCCTGTCTTGCCGCCCGGCAATTGGACAAATGCCCCGAAATTCTTTATACCCGTGACTTTCCCTTTTACTTTACTGCCCACTTCAACTGACATGTTAATATATTATCCTCCCAATTATCATTTAATCTTCTTCTATCATATCACTAAAAAGAAAAATAATCATTACATTATTGTAATGACTATTTCCCGTTTTCATCTTTTTCTGCTTTCTCTTCAGGCGTCTCCAGATCGGAGAGGTTGAAGACAATCTCCCCTTCTTCCGACAGGAAGAATTCACTGCGCGCTATACGTGTAATATAATCCTCATCATTCAATTGCCTGATCTGCTGTTCCAGGTCCTCCGCTTCATTTTTACGTTCGTCGAGCACGACCTGTGCCTGGACCAGTTCTTCATGGATCAGCTGGTTCTGGTTCTTCTGATTAAAGGCTACGAGGAGCAGGATCCCCGCCGCCACCAGCAGTATGCTGCCGAACAGCAGGGTACGCCTTTTTGCTACACGATTTTCGTCCTGTTTCGTTTTCTGTTCATTTTCACGTTTTCTAGTGTAATTATTGATGATCTTAACAACTTTGCTCACGGCAACACACCCTCAATTTGTCCGTTGTCTATCTTTAAAATACACTATAAACATGCTGTTTACTAGAGAAAACTGGAATCCTTCTCAATTTTCTGTTCTTTTATGATCCTGTACATCCGGTCGGCGTCTTCCTTCTTCGCATGCGCTTCGAGCTGCACCACTTCGAGTGTGACGATCTTCCTGCCGAATTCTATCTCGACGATGTCCCCGACAGAGAGGTCCGTGCCTGCCTTTGCCGCCCTGTCATTGACTTTAACCCGGCCTTCATCGCTGATTTCCTTGGCAAGTGTACGCCTTTTGATCACTCTCGACACTTTCAGGAATTTATCAAGTCTCATCCCTATCCCTTCTTTCTTTTATAATATCTTCCAGTGGACGCTCATGATGGATCGTCTCCTTCATCCATTCCAGGACGATTTCACCATACGCTTTCTCGTATTTCACCTTTTCCTTCTTGCCTTCTTTTGCCTTCGCCTCGGACCACACACGGCTCAGGTCATCAAGTGATTCCACCGATGCTTCTCCGAACACGTGCGGATGGCGCCTGACGACTTTGGCATTCAGGCTGTCCAGCACATCATAGAAGTCGAAATAGCCGTTCTTCTTGCCGATGGCGCTGTGGAGGGCGACCTGCAGAAGTATATCGCCAAGTTCTTCAACGATCCCCTCATCGTCCTGCCGTTCGATCGCTTCTATCACCTCATACGCCTCCTCGATCAGATGGCGCTCAATCGATTCATGTGTCTGGACCTTATCCCACGGACACCCCTCTTCACTCACAAGTGTATCAAATATTTCCGTCATATGATGAATGTCGCGCTGTGCCATGCTGCTGTCCTCGACACGGGGGATGTAGAGGCAGAGCAGATTGCTCTGTATGTCCAAATGGTCGATTTCATGAAGCGCCATGCTGTAGACCTGTTCCCCTGCACTGCCCGCAGCCTCCACAATCTTCGCTTCGGTCTCTGCCGGGTAATAGTCCAGAAGGGATATCTTCGCCTCCCCGAGGCTGTACTGGTCATAGACTTGTGTAACGAGCGTGTGCTTACGGTAATCCAGTTCACCTGGCTTGAAGCTCGTCCCGTCAAGCACCTGGAACCCTTCATTCACGGGGATCCTGAGGGTGGTGATGACCGGGTCCAGGAAGCTCTGGCCGCCGGATATTGCCAGCACCACTTCCCCCTGCCTCTCCCGTTCGATCAGAAGTTCCGTCGTCGTTTCATAGAAGAGCGGATGGCCCGGCACAGCGTAGAGCACGTCCCCCTGCTCCGCTTCTTCCATAAGTGCCGATACTATGGCTTCATAGGTCTCCTCAAACGTTTGATGCTGCTCATAGAGATGGTCGTAATCCACGAGGTCCACTCCACCGGCGGCCAAGGCCTGGACTGCCGGATGATCCTTCGTCCGCAGATGTATGCGTCCGGCACTTTCCAGTCGGCGCCAGATGCCGAGGGGCATCTGGTCAAAATCCGAACTTCCAAGGCCGATTATTTCAATACGTTTCATACTGCTTCCTCCATTCTGCTGTCCTGCACTGCCTTCAATATTTCTACAAGCTGGGAAACATCCCTGCTTCGAATCGTGATGCGCATCTCACCATCCTGCACGGATATGTTCATGATGCGCCCAAATTCCTGCGTATCCATAAACAGTTTCTCTCCATCAATCTGGCTGGTCGCCTGCTTTGAGACATGCAGATAGAAATTGCGCTTATCCTCTTTGACATGATAGATGCCGAACATCAATGCATATACCTTGATCCGCACGAGCTGCAGAAGACGTTCCACTTCCACAGGATAGTCGCCGAACCGGTCCAGCAGCTCATCTTCAATGTCCCTTATGACTTCTATGGACTCGGCTTTCCTCAATCTTTTATAGAGATCGATCTTGGATTGTTCATGCGAAATATAGGTAGCCGGGATATAGGCATCCAGTGTCACATCAATCGGTATATTCACCGGCTCCGGTTCAGGTGCCTCACCCTGCTTCTCCTTGACCGCCGTCTCCAGCATCTCGGAATAGAGTTCATAGCCCACCGAATCGATGAATCCGGATTGGTGCTTGCCGAGCAGGTTGCCGGCACCACGGATATTCAGGTCCCGCATCGCGATTTTGAAGCCGCTGCCGAGTTCCGTATATTCTTTGATCGCTTCAAGCCTTTTCTCAGCCACTTCAGTCAGCACCTTGTCCGGCTGATGGAAGAGGTAGGCATAGCTGATGCGGTTGCTCCGTCCCACACGGCCGCGCAGCTGATAGAGCTGGCTCAGGCCGAAGCGGTCGGCATCCTCGATGATCAGGGTGTTCGCATTCGGGACATCGACACCCGTTTCGATGATTGTTGTTGTGACGAGGACATCGTATTCGCCGTTGACGAACGCCATCATCGTCTCCTCCACTTCCTTCTCATTCATCTTGGCATGCATGACGCCCACTTCCGCATCAGGCACCATCGCTTCGACATGTGCCTTTTTCTGATAGATCGTGTCCACACGGTTATGCAGATAGAATACCTGACCGTCACGTGCGAGCTCCCGTTCGATCGCTTCGCGCACGAAATCGGCCTGGTATTCGAGCACATATGTCTGGACCGGGAAACGGTTTTCAGGTGGCGTCTCGATGACGGAGAGGTCCCTTACACCAGAGAGGCTCATGTGCAGCGTTCTTGGGATTGGGGTTGCAGTCAGCGTCAGTACATCCACATTGGTCCTGAGCTGTTTGATCTTCTCCTTATGGCGGACACCGAAGCGCTGCTCCTCATCGACGATGAGCAGGCCAAGATCCTTGAATTCGACATCCTTCCCAAGGATCTTGTGTGTCCCCACTACGATATCGACGGTCCCCTTCTTAAGGCCTTCCTTCGTCTTCTTCAGCTGACCTGAAGTCCGGAAGCGGCTCATCATATCCACGTTAATTGGGAAATCTTCTATCCGCTCAATCATATTTTCGTAGTGCTGGGCTGCAAGAATTGTGGTCGGCACAAGGAAAGCCACCTGTTTGCCATCCTGCACCGCCTTGAAGGCTGCACGTATCGCGACTTCCGTCTTGCCATAACCTACATCCCCACAAAGCAGACGGTCCATCGGCCGCAAGGATTCCATATCCTTTTTGATTTCATTGATGGAGGCTGCCTGGTCGGGCGTCGGTTCATAGGGGAACCGTTCTTCGAAGGAAGACTGCATATCCGTATCATCCGAAAATGAAAATCCTTCGGCCTGGCTTCTTTCCTGATACAGCTTGATCAGCTCTTCGGCAATTTCATTTACATTTGCCTCAACCTTCGCCTTCGTCTTCTTCCATTCCGTACCGCCGAGCTTATGCATCTTCGGCTGACCGTCATCACTCGCAATGTATTTCTGCACGAGGTCCATCTGATCGACCGGGATATAGAGCTGATCGGTCCCCTTGTATTGGAGCTTCATATAATCGTTGTGGATGCCGCCTACCTCAAGCGTCTCGATTCCGAGGTAGCGTCCCACCCCGTGGTGGACATGCACCACATAGTCACCGACATTCAGTTCCTGATATGACTTGATCTTTTCGGCGTTGGAAATCTTCTTTGCACGCTTCTTCTTGCGGGCTGTCTTGTTGTACAGCTCCTTCGAACCGAGTACAGCCACTTGCATGAATGGCAGTATGAAACCTTTCGATAACGTTCCCTGGGTCAGGACGATGCCCGAATCAACTGGAATCTCTTCGATGTAGCTCGGTATCTTCAAGTCTTCCAGCAACTGGCGCGTCTTGTCGATTTCATCCTCGTCACGGAGGACGATATTGATCATGTAGCCATCATTCAGCATCCTGTTGAGGTTTGAGGCGAGTATATCGTACTGTCCGTAATAGATTTCAGTTGGACGCACAGAAATCTTGACGATATGCCCCATTTCGACAGGCATGCTTTTGGTGAAGAGGGTGAAGTAGGTGCTGCCTGGGAGGGAGAGCAGACGTTCATACTGGCCTTCCAGGAAGTTCCCTCCCCCCTTGAACATGCGTCCCGCCTCCACCATCGACTCATAGTAGCTGCTGACCGAGTTGAACTCCGACTCATAGGCCGCCGCCATGTTCTTCACTTCATCGATGATGACCCGATGGTCATCACTGATATAGTCGAGTATGGAGATGTCACGGTCTGTAAGCAGCCGGCTGTAGTGGACGAGATGATTGAAGGTCTGGTCCGGATGCGTAACCGTATCATAGTATTCATCCAGTGTTTCCTTGCCTGTCTGATCGAGCTTTTCGCGCGTCTCCTGATAGAGCGTCTCTATCTTCTCAAGCAGCTGCGTGCGTTCATCACGTTCAATGATATATTCCGCATACGGCTCCATCGTGATGGAGCTGATGTTTTCGATTGAACGCTGTGTTTCCGCATCGATGGACCTGAGTGAATCGACCTCATCATCAAACAGTTCAAGCCGGACGAGCTGTTCCGGCATGTATATGTCGATGATGTCCCCGCGTACTGCAAATTCACCAAAATGGACAGCCTGGTTCATCCTTCTGTAGCCGAGGCTCACCAGATCCTCGATGAACTGGTCATAATCGAGTATGCTGCCCACCTCAATCGTCCTTTCATAGCTGAGCAGCTTCTCTTTCGGCATCACCGGCTTGAGCAGTGCGTGCACAGGTACGACAAATAGCCCTGGCTCCTTGTGGGCCAGAGCAAACAGGCTGCTCATCCGCGATTTCATGAATTCGGGGCTCTGCTTGGCATGATTTTCTATCATGATGTCGCCGACCGGGAAGGTATGGACATTATCCATCATATCCATCAATGGATTCGCCAACTTCTCCATCTGATGGTTATTCTGGACGAAGAGGACCACCGGCCGGTCTTCAGCCTGGACCAATTCGTACAGCAAGGCAGGCTTGAAGTCGTCGTTGATGCCTGTCACCATCATATTCAATCCATCCTTGTGTCCGGCGACCTCAAGGAAGCGTTCATCGTTCTGGATCCTCTGGGATACTTTGTCATTCATCTACATCACCATTATATTCCGTCATCACTTCTTCGAACGGCTCAGTTAAAAATGCAGCCGATGCTTCGGAGGTACGTGTGACAACCTTTTCTATCAGGGGCTGTTCACTTTTTGGGAACCTGGCAAGCACATAGTCGGGAATCGAGGCGCCGGGTGCCGGGCGGTCGATGCCTATCCTGATACGCTTATACTTTTCGGTCCCCAGATGCTGATTGAGTGATTTGATGCCATTGTGTCCGCCACCGCTGCCTTTCTTTCTGAGACGCAGCCTGCCGACAGGCAGGTCAAGATCATCATACAGCACCAGGATATCCTCCACTGCCACCTTGTAATAATCAAGCAGTGGACGTACACCTTCACCACTCAGGTTCATGAATGTCTGGGGTTTGACGAGCATCACCTTCTCACCCTTATGATAGCCGACACCGATGAGGCACTTGAATTTCTTGTTCGCCATTTCGATGCCGAGCATATCAGCCATATGGTCCACAGCCATGAAGCCGATATTATGCCTCGTATTATCATACTTCTTCCCTGGATTTCCAAGTCCAATCACGCATTTCATTTCCATCACCTCATACAACGTTAAAAAAGGCGATGGGAAGTCCACCGCCGTAATCAAACATGATATTACTCTTCGTCTTTATTCTCTTCCTCGGAAGATTCTTCAGCATCTTCTGCTGCTTCTTCGGATCCTTCGCCTTCAACCTCTTCGCCTTCTTCGTCTTCTTCAGGCTCTTCCTGCTGAGGTGGAACGACTGTAATGACCGCTTCGTCATCTTCGTTCTCGATTGTGAAGTTGCCTTTTGAGCGAAGATCGGAAACGTAGAGTGTATCTCCAATTTCCATGTCTTCCACATTGACTTCGAGGGATTCAGGGATGTTATCCGGTGTCGCTGTAACGGAAACTTCGAAGATCGGGTGCTCGAGCACGCCGCCTTCTTTGACGCCTGCAGCCTCTCCAACGACCTCAATCGCTACATCCACTGTAACTTCAGACTTCATGTTGATTGCTACGAAGTCGATGTGTGTGATCTGGTTCTTGATGGAGTCGAACTGGTATTCAGTCACCATCACCTTAACCGGTTTGCCGTTGACATCGAGGTCGATGACACCGTTACGTCCGACTTCGCGGATCACTTTGATGAACTCATTCTCATCTACGGCTACAGGAGTGTTCTCCACCTGATAACCGTATAGGATTGCAGGGATCTTCCCTGTCGCGCGCAGTTCAGTTACTTCTGAACGTTTTGCCTTGCCTTCTCTATTCGTTGTGGCCAAATTTGCCATGGTATATTTCCACCTTTCATTTACAGACAGTTTTCAATACGTCTTTTAACACATAGCCATGCATAATAATAGCATATTACCCAGGCTTTTGTAAAAAAAACATATTATTTTTACATTAATTATCAAAGAGGATGCTTACGGACTCTTCCTCATAGACGCGGACGATTGCCTGGGCCATCAGTTCACCGACGGAAAGTTCGGTGATCTTCTCACTTTTCTTATCCTCAGGCAGCTGTATGGAGTTCGTGACGACCAGCTCCTTGATGACCGATTCTTCAATCCTGGAAATCGCCGGACCTGACAGTACAGGGTGTGTACAGCATGCATAGACTTCCTTGGCGCCTTTATCCATCAGGGCCTGGGCGGCAAGCTTCATTGTACCGCCGGTATCGATGATGTCATCGATGATGATTGCAGTACGCCCTTCGATTTCTCCGACGATGTTCATGACCTCTGCCACATTCGGCTTCGGACGCCTTTTATCGATGATTGCGATCGGCGTCTTCAGACGGTCCGCCATCTTGCGTGCACGGGTCACCCCGCCATGGTCTGGAGAGACGACGACGACTTCGTCGAAATCGAGATCCTTGTTCTCCATGAAGTAGTCACTCAGGATCGGCACACCCATGAGGTGGTCGATCGGGATGTCGAAGAAGCCCTGGAGCTGCGGTGCGTGGAGGTCCAGGGAGATGACACGGTCGGCCCCTGCAGTCTCGATCAGGTTGGCGACGAGCTTTGCAGTGATCGGTTCACGGGAACGGCTCTTCCTGTCCTGGCGTGCATACCCGTAGTAGGGCATTACAATGTTGATTGTTGCTGCAGAAGCCCGTTTCAGCGCATCGATCATGATGAGCAGTTCCATCAGGTGTTCGTTGACAGGCTGGCTTGTGGATTGGACGACAAACACATCACACCCACGAACGCTTTCTTCTATATTGATCTGGACCTCTTCGTCGGAAAAGCGGTTGACCTGGCATTTACCCAGGGGAATTCCGATATGGTCTGCGATTTCTTGTGCAAGCGGTTCATTCGCCTTCAGGGAAAAGAGACGTAGGTTTGAGTTCTTGTACTGATTGCTAGAAGCTAACATGTTCATCCTCCATTAATTATCTTTTTTATAGTATCCATCTTTTGTCGTCTGCCTGTTTCTAGCAATGGCAAGGCTGTCTTCAGGCACCTGATCCGTAATTGTGGATCCGGCAGCTATGAAGGAGCGGTCGCCGATGCTGACCGGGGCAACAAGGTTTGAATTGCACCCGATGAACGCATCCTGACCAATCTCCGTCCTGTACTTGTTCTTGCCATCATAGTTCACGGTGATCGTGCCGCAGCCGATATTGGCACGTGCACCGATGGAGGCGTCTCCGATGTAGCTCAGATGCGATACTTTGGAGCCGTTCTCAAGCTGGGATTTCTTCACTTCGACGAAGTTGCCGATCTTCACTTCCTCTCCAAGTTCAGACTGTGGCCTCAGCTGGGCGAATGGCCCGACCTTCGTTCCTCTTCCGACCCTCGATTCAGTCACGACTGACTGTCTGATCTCCACTTCGTCCTCGATGATCGAATCCTTGATTTCGGAACCGGAGGAAATTAAAGCATCCTTTCCGATCTTCGTGCTGCCACGGATGATGGCTCCTGGATGGATGACGGTATCTGCGCCTATTTCAACTTCTGCATCGATATACGTCGCCTCAGGGTGAATCAGCGTTACACCGTTCTGCATATGTAGCGTATTGATCCGTTTTCTGAGGATGGCTTCTGCATTCGCGAGAGCGACTTTGTCATTGATGCCGAGCGTCTCTTCAAAATCAGGCGTCACATAAGCTTCTATACGCGCGCCCCTGTCACGCATGATGGAGATGACGTCGGGAAGGTAGTATTCATTCTGGGCGTTGTCATTGTCCACTTTATCAAGCGCTTCGAACAGCATGCGGTTGTCGAAGATGAAAGTCCCGGAGCTCACTTCCTTTATCTCCCGTTCAGCATCCGCTGCATCCTTCTCTTCCACAATGCGCTTGACGGAGCCATTTTCCTTCCTGATGATCCGCCCGTAGCCGAATGGTGTCTGGGTACGGGAAGACAGGATGGTTGCCTTGGATCCGGTCTTGAGGTGATAGTCCATGAATGCCTGCATGGTCGTCTCGCTTATCAGCGGTGTGTCGCCGCACACGACCATAGTGTGGCCATCCTCATGCTGGAGCTCTTCCCTCCACTGGCGCACCGCATGGGCAGTGCCGAGCTGTTCCTCCTGGATCGTCTTATGGATCTGCTCCCCAAGGTAGTTGCTCACTGTCTCGGACCCATGCCCGAGGACAGCATAGATTTCTGAAATGCCCGCTTGCCTTAAATTGCCAATGACATGCTGAATCATCGGTGTGCCGCATACTTCATGCAGAACCTTGTACTTTTCGGAACGCATCCGTGTGCCTTTTCCAGCCGCCAAGATAATTGCTCTCGTTTGCATAGTGTCCCTCCATTTTATAACTATCCTAATTATATTTTAGTGGAGAACGAGTTTCAAGGTATAAGAGAATATAATCACATACCTGTTCCCATAAAAAACCCGCAAAGCATACGCTTCACGGGTGAGTGCTACTTGTCATCTCCGATTTCAAGGTCGCCCTGCTTCGGTGCGTCCCTGTGATGCTCTTCGTCTTGTGCCGCAGCATCCTGCGATGGATCTTCAATCGTCCCTGCCGTCTCGGGTGCATCATCCGGAGATGTCTGCTGCTCTTCCGGCTCCTGAGGTTCAGGATCCTCCGTTTCGTCATAGACCCGCATGACCTCTTCCTGCACATGCTGGCGCATGTCGGAATGGATCGGGTGGGCGATATCACGGAATTCCCCGTCGGGCGTCCGCTTGCTTGGCATGGCGACGAATAGTCCGTTATTACCTTCAATGACCCGGAGGTCATGGATTACGAATGCATCTTCAAAAGTAATGGATACGAGCGCTTTCATTCTGGTGTCTTGGTTGTTAACTTTTCGCAGTCTTACATCTGTTATCTTCATCGTTTGTTCCCCCAATAATAATTATTGTTGGATCGAATGTGTACTGCTTGAGCCACCCAGATTATTCGTTCGCTTCAGATGCAATGACCTCTATCTCTACTTTCACATCTTTGGGCAAACGACTGACCTCTACACATGATCTTGCTGGTAGTTTACCCGTAAAGTAGCTGCCATAAACTTCATTGATGAGGGGGAAGTCGTTCATGTCGCTGATGAAAATCATCGTCTTGACCACGTCGTCATACCCAAGGCCTGCCGCCTCAAGCACATGTCCGACATTCGTCATCACCTGCTTCGTCTGTTCCTGGACATCCTGTGAAACAATCTCACCTTCAAGGTTCAGTGGGATCTGACCTGAAGAATAGAACATCTGTCCGACTTTCATGCCATGACTGTATGGGCCGAGTGCTTCTGGTGCTTTTGATGAATTGATGGGTTGCATTATAAAACTCCTTTGACTATGGATTGGTCTTTCCGTTTCTTTCTTCAATATACTCCAAACAGTTGCCTTCTTCTACCAGGAAGGACTGGTTGAACTCATCGATTTCCGATACCTTAAGCAGCGAAGTATAGTCGGTGAAGCGCCTGTTCTCCACCTGTTTCGCTTCTACAAGCACACTCACGCCGACCACTTCTGCAGAGAATTCCTCCATCAGATTGATGACCCCGGTGATCGAGCCGCCTGCACGGAGGAAATCATCCACCACCAGCACTTTGGAACCTTCCTTCAATGTCCGCTTCGAAAGGACCATCGTTTCTATCTTACGCGTGGATCCTGATACATAGTTGACGGAAACCGTGGACCCTTCCGTCACCTTATTGTCCTTCCTGATGACTGCCACAGGCACATTCAATTTTCTGGCAACCGCATTCGCGAGTGATATCCCCTTTGTTGCCACCGTCACGACGGCATCAATCGTCTCATCACCATACATTGTTGCAATCAGCTCACCGATGTCGCTCATCAGATGAGGGTTGCCCATGATGTCGGACATGTACAGATATCCCCCCGGGAGCAGCCGGTCCTTCATTTTCAACACTTCCATGAAACGGCTGACGACTTCCCGGGCACGGTCATCACTGATCCTGGGCTGGAATGTCACACCGCCGCCTGCACCAGCCGTCGTCTGCACTGTGCCGATCCCTTCATTTTCAAAGACATCTTTAAGGATTCTGATATCCTCGCTGATGGAAGATTTCGCCTGTGTGAACTTATCGACGAAATAAGTGAGCGGAATCAGCTGGTTCGGGTGCGTGGTGAGGTGCTGAGTCATGAAGACTAGACGTTCACTACGTTTAAATTTCATAAGATAACTCCTAATACCGTATTTAATATAGTGATATTACCATAAAAGTTCGGCTTTCAGCAATCATCCAAGCAATCTTACTTTATAAACTTCGTTGCAGCATCCCTTCATTGCATTGTAGAGATGCGTTGCCTGTCTCTCTTTGTGTGCGAACCCGAAGATTGTCGGCCCGCTTCCACTCATCATGGCACCATCCGCACCATTGCTGAGCATCGTATCAATCAGCTTTCTGACATCCGGGTACTTCTTCATCGTCACTTCCTGAAGATCATTCTTCAGGCCCTGCACCATCAGGGCATAGTCTCTGCTCCTTATCGCTTCGACCATCTCCGGGGAAGCCGGTTCATTTTTTCCAGGCTCGAGCGCCTGGTAGATTGTCCTTGTGGAGACGTTCACTTTGGGCTTTGCCAGTACCACCCAGGCATTCGGGGGTTTGGGCAGGTGCTCTATCTGTTCCCCTCTTCCTGTTGCCAGCGCCGTGCCCCCATGCACACAAAAAGGGATATCCGACCCAAGCTTTCCTGAGAGCTCGGCGAGTGTATCGATATCGAGTTCAAGGTTGTAGAGGGCGTTGATGCCCCTGAATGCTGCAGCAGCATCAGCAGATCCACCGGCGAGTCCTGCAGCAATCGGTATGTTCTTTTCGATTGAAATGGTCACGCCGCTCGTGATGCCATATGTGTCCATCATGAGCTCCGCTGCCTGATAGGCGAGGTTCCGGCGATCTGACGGCACATACTGGTGTTCGGTCTCAATGACTATCTTTCCATCTGTTCTTTTCTCAAAGGAGAGCTGATCGTTCAGATCGACGGTCGTCATGACCATATTCACTTCATGATATCCATCGTCCCTTTTGTATAGTGTATCCAGAGTAAGGTTGATCTTGGCTGGTGCAGTTTCAAAATGCATGCTTTCACTTCCATTATACGGTCATTTTTGTATCAGTTTATCATAAATCCACCGGCTACAATATGACTTTGGGATATCTATTTGGCCTCATCACCCATACATTAACTGAAAAGGGTTAAAATGGAAATGACCTTCAAATGATAAGAAAAGGCCAAAAGGCTTGAAATTTGATCTGTTTAATGTAATATATAAAAAGTAAGTTACTTTTTATAACTAGAATATATCTTGATGGAGGAATCATTTATGGTCAAAATTGGAATCATTACAGGCAGCACGCGTCCAGCCCGGGTCAATCTGCAGGTTGCAGAATGGGTTAAGGATTTCGCGGAAAAGATGGATCTCGAGGCACAATTCGAAATCGTCGACATAAAAGAGTATGACTTCCCCATGTTCAATGAAGATGTACCCCCTGCCATGGCGAACAAGGAATATTCCCAGGATACGGTGAATGCATGGTCACAGAAGATTGATGAACTCGACGGTTTCATCTTCATCACTCCTGAATACAATAAGAGCATCACTTCTTCCCTGAAGAACGCCATCGACTATATCGGACCTGAGTGGGGAAATAAGGCAGCGGGCATCGTCGGCTACGGTTCCACTCTTGCAGTCGCAGCAACATTATCCCTGCGCCAGATCCTCGGCAACCTGAACATCGCAACAGTCACACCATTCGGTGCATTCAGCCTCTTCACTGATTTTGAGAACATGACGACTTTCAAACCGGCGGAGATCCACAATGCAACGATGGAAAATGTCATCACCACAACAGTCAACTGGTCCAAGGGACTCAAGACAATCAGATAGCAGAAAAGGACAAGCCAAAGCTTGTCCTTTTTATTTGCTGCAAAAAAATAGCCGCCATCCTGGGATGGCAGCCGCCGTTCGCTTATTGGATTACAAATGCTTCTCTCTCTTCATTATAGAATGTCACTTCAACGTTCGATGTCAATACATCCGTATATGTATATGACACTCTTTCAAAGCTATGTTCCTCCTGATCGAGTTCTACGACGAAGACAGAAGGATACGTCTCTCTAAGAATACCCCGTCGTTCAATCAATTTCTTGCGTCCTCCATTTGCACGGAGTAAAACTGGATTACCCAATTGACAATCAAGAATATTTTTGATGTCGACTAAAGTTTTTGGCATTTGGCCCACCTCACTACACCCATTATAGCAAGTTTACATAATTCTGTCAAAATTTCGTATAAATTCAGTCAATTTTCAGACTTTCCCACTCACCGTGAGTTCAGGAAAAGCTTTGACTGCATCATATATTTTAGCAAAATCTTCTGTAGAAAGGCTTTCGCCGCGCCGTCTTGGATCGATGCCGGCCTGCTCCAGCATCTGATGGATTACATCCTTTTTCTTCTTGCCATCTTCGAAGATGCTTGAATAGTTGTTCAGGATCGTCTTCCGCCTCTGGCCGAATGCTCCTCGTGTCAATTTGAAGAAAAGCCCTTCATCCTCCACGTTCACCTTCGGTGCCTCACGGCGCACCATCTCCACGATGATGGAGTCAACATTCGGCGGTGGCATGAATACCGATTTCGGGACATTCTGGACCACGCGCGCCTCGGTGAAATAGTCGATTGCGATGGACAACGACCCATACGCCTTACTGCCTGGAGTGGCGCTGATCCGCTCCCCCACTTCCTTCTGCATCATGACATAGAAGCGTGCAATCGGAAGGTTCTGCTCCAGGAAATTCATCAGTATCGGCGTTGTAATGTAGTAGGGCAGATTCGCTACGACAATGACCTCATCACACGCCGAAAATTCTTCGGCAATCGTTTTTCTGATATCCGCCTCCAATATATCCTCGTTGATCACTTCAATATTGTCGTATGGGGAGAGTGTGTCCCGGAGTACAGGAATCAGGCGCTGATCGATCTCGAAGGCGACCACTTTACCCGCACGCTTCGCAAGCTGCTCAGTCAATGAACCGATGCCCGGGCCCACTTCGATGACGCCGGTACGCTCTGTGATGCCGGCCTTGTTCAGCACCTCCCTGATGACATTCAGGTCGATAAGAAAGTTCTGCCCCAGGCTCTTCTTGAAGGTGAAGCCGTGGTCTTCCAATATTTGTTTTGTTCTTCCTACTGTCGCAATATCCTTCATTCTATTCACCTTTTAATTCATTTAATATGCGTTCCACCTGTGCATGTCCAATACTGTAGCGGTTCAGCTTCCTCCTGAGCTGTCCCGCATTGGCATAGCCGATATTCAGCTGATTGCACAAGTAGGTCCGACGATTTGCAGCTTCCCTGTTGCCGGAGAGGCCCCACCGGACCATATCCTGGATGGTGATGGTCTCTTCCGGCTCCGACACGCTCGTATAAACCTTGGAGAGGCTTTCTATGATGTCCTCCACGGAGGCGTGTTCTATGCCGATGCCCCCGTTCCGTCCCTTTGCTTTCGCCCGCGGCATGAATGCCTCTTTGATGTCGGGGAACCTTTCGAGTATCGTATTGCGGATCTTCTGGCCGGGGTAATCCGGATCTGTAAATATGATTGCACCTCTCGTGGCCAGCGCCACTTCTATTTCGCGCATCACCGTTTCATCGATTGCAGAACCCTTCGTCTCTATTGTTTCACAGGAAACAGCTTCGTTCAGACGCCTTGTATCATCCCTGCCTTCAACGATGATGACTTCTTTTATTGCCGGTCTGTCCATATATGCACCTCATTTTCATAATATCACATTTTTCATGCAAAAAATAAAACCACCGTCGATGCGGTGATTTTATTTCTATATCCCAAAAAGCCTTTCGGCGTTATCTGTTGTCTGTTTTGCCAATTCCTCATAGGGCATCTCCCTGAGCTCGGCGATCTTTTCTGCAACGAGCTTCACATGGGCAGGTTCATTCCTTTTCCCCCGATACGGATGAGGTGCCAGATATGGCGCATCCGTCTCCACAAGCAGCTTGTCTATCGGCACATGCTTGGCAATTTCTTTCGGGTCCTGGGCGTTCTTGAATGTTACAGGACCACCAAGCGAAACATGGAAGTTCATGCCGATGACTTCATCTGCAACTTCAGGGGTACCACTGAACGCATGCATGATGCCCCCGACTTCATGGGCACCTTCCGACTTCAGGATTTCAACACAGTCCATTGTCGCTTCACGGTTATGGATGATGATTGGAAGATTGACACGCTTGGCTAAGGCGATCTGCTTTTTGAAGATTTCCTTCTGGACATCATGTGGAGACTTTTCCCAATGATAGTCCAATCCGGTTTCTCCGATGCCGACAATCTTCTCATGGCTGGATAGCTCCTCTATCCATGCAAGATCCGCGTCTGTGCAGTCGATGGCATCGACAGGGTGCCATCCGATGACACCATATATATTGTCATATCGATCAATCAGGTCCATCGTACGTTCAATCGTCTTCCTGTCGAAGCCGACGACCACCATCTTGCCGACACCCGCTTCTTCAGCGCGTTCGATGACGGCCTCCAGATCCTCTTCATATTGGTCTGCATTCAGATGTACATGCGTATCAATAAGCATGATATGCCTCCTTATTTGACTGTACTGCCATTCTCGATTCCGCTCGGTACTGATATCAGCGTCAGGTGATTGCCCTTCTCGGCTGTAAGGATCATGCCCTGGGACAACTCCCCACGAAGCTTAACCGGTTCGAGATTCGTCACGACAAGCACTTTCTTGCCGACGATATCCTCAGGTTCATACGCCTCACGGATTCCGCTTACAATCTGACGTTTCTCACTTCCTAGGTCCACCTCGATCTTGAGGAGCTTGTCCGCTTTCTTGATGCCTTCTGCATGGATGACCGTCGCAACTTTGATTTCCACCTTGTCGAAATCCTTGATTGTGATCTTCTCCGCATCATCTGCTTCTTCGTCTTCTGACTCTGGCGTGTCCGGAGTCATCAGATCCTTGATATGGGAGACTTCCGCCTCCACGTCCAGACGCGGATAGATCGGTTCCGGCTTATTGATCATCTTCCCAGCTGTACGGATACTTCCGTACGACAGGATGGAGTCGAACGTCTGAAGCGATTCATCCGTCACGTTCATCTGTCTGAAGACCTCTTTAGGCCCATGTGTCAGATATGGTTTCAGGAGTATTGCGATGATGCGGATGTTTTCTGCCAGATGGACCATGACACTGCCCAATGCTTCGCGCTCCGCCTCATCTTTCGCCAGAACCCATGGCTGCGTCTCATCAATGTATTTGTTCGTACGGCTGATGATCGTCCATACCGCCCTGAGTGCCTTGTTGAATTCCATCTCCTCCATGTTTGCTTCATAGAGTTTGACGTTCTCATATACAGTACTCTCCAGGCTTTCATCAAATGCATTATTGTGTCCCGTGTAGTCAGGCAGATTGCCGTCGAAGTACTTGTTGATCATGGAGATTGTACGGTTGACCAGATTCCCGAGGTCGTTTGCCAAGTCATAGTTCGTACGGTCGACAAAGGCTTCCGGTGTGAAGACGCCATCAGAACCGAATGGTACCTCACGCATCAGATAATAGCGGAGCGCATCAAGACCATAGCGATCCACAACCGTCTCCGGATAGACGACATTGCCTTTGGATTTCGACATCTTGCCATCTTTCATCACCAGCCAGCCGTGGCCGAGTATCTTCTTCGGCAGCGGCAGATCGAGCGCCATAAGCATGATCGGCCAGTAGATGGCATGGAAACGGACGATTTCCTTCCCGATCATATGGACATCAGCAGGCCAGTACTTCTGGAAGAGGCCGTCATCATCCGACTCGTAGCCGAGTGCCGTAATGTAGTTGCACAGGGCATCTATCCATACATACACCACGTGTTCCGGATTCGATTTGACGGGCACGCCCCAGTCGAATGTCGTACGGGAAACCGCGAGATCTTCGAGGCCCGGCCGGATGAAGTTGTTCAGCATTTCATTCCTGCGGGATTCCGGCTGGATGAAGCCCGGATTCTCCTCATAGAACTTCTCGAGGCGCTCTGCATATTTACTCATTTTGAAGAAGTAGCTCTCCTCTTTGACGAGTTCCACTTCATGTCCGCTTGGTGCCATGCCGCCGATCATGTTGCCGGCATCATCCCGGTAGACTTCCTCGAGCTGGGTTTCTGTAAAGAACTCTTCATCCTCCACGGAATACCAGCCTTCATACTCACCAAGATAAATATCGCCCTGCTCATAGAGCTTTTCGAATATCTTCTGGATAGCAACCTTATGGCCTGGACTCGTGGTACGGATGAACTGGTCGTTGGTGATTTCGAGAAGTGACCATAGTTCCTGCATATATGCAGCCATATCATCCACATACTTTTGGGGCGAGATGCCCATTTTTTCTGCTTTTTTCTCTATTTTCTGGCCGTGTTCGTCTGCACCGGTCAGATAATAGACATCATATCCGCGCATGCGTTTATATCTTGCCATGACATCACATGCAATCGTTGTATAGGCGTTGCCGATATGCAACTTTCCACTTGGGTAATATATCGGTGTGGTGATATAGTAAGTTGGTTTCTCCATGCTCTTCCTCCTATTTGTTCATCTATTAAATATAACCAATTTAATATTTTTTTCAATATTATCAGGTTTATCAGTGGTTTATATTGGCACTCGAGGAAGCAATATGCTATAATCAGCAAGAACTCAACAATCGGATGCAATGTGTTTATTGACATTCATCCTTAAATATGATAAATCACGTTTCATTAAATAATTCTTGGGTATTCAATCTAGATACTGATCCTCCCTTTTCATGATGTCTTCTGGACATGGACAGGAAGGTGGAATAGGTCAAGTGGATGAATGAAATTATGGAGGGATTCTTATGAAATCAACCGGGATAGTACGTAAAGTGGATGAACTTGGACGGGTGGTCATTCCTATAGAACTGAGACGTGTCCTTGATATCGAAGTCAAGGATGCGCTTGAAATATATACGGATGACGATACGATCATTCTCAAGAAATATAAGCCGCAGATGACCTGCGCCGTCACTGGAGATGTTTCGGAACAGAACATGCGTCTTGCGGACGGCCGAATCATTCTGAGCCAGGAAGGCGCAGAGAAGCTCATCGAAGAGATTCAGTCAAAAATGAATAAGTAATGCATAAAAAATAAGCGGCGACCACCGCTTATTTTTTTGTTTCATGAAACTCGTCATAGACATCCTGCTTCTTCAGCCCGCGGACTTCCGCCACTTTCTTGATTGCCCGTTTTGGTGTCAGCCCCTCTTTTATGAGTGCCTCCACATGCTCGGCTGCTGGAATGTCGAAGTGCACCGATTCTGGTTCTGCTCCTTCGATGACGATGACGAATTCCCCTTTCAATGGGATTTCTCCGTCCAGCAGACCCAGCATTTCAGAGGCCGGTCTTCTTACATGCTGTTCGAATTTTTTCGTGATCTCCCTCGATATGCTGATCATCCTTTCTCCATCAATATCTGCAATCACCCCCACGGTATCCTTTACCTTATGCGGCGATTCATACAGTACAGATGTCAGCTCATGTGTCATGATCTCCTTCAGCTTCTTCTTCCGCTTTGACCCCGTTTTCGGCAGAAAACCGAAGTATGTGAATTCATATGACGGGATGCCGCTTGCGACAAGTGCCAATGTAAAAGCCGAGCCGGATGGGATGACCACGTATTCAAGCCCTTCCTCCTGCATCCGGGCGACCAGTTCAAAACCGGGATCGGAGACGACCGGCATTCCTGCATCGCTCACCAGTGCAAATGTCCGTCCTTCCTGCATCTCTTTGATGATGCGGCCTTCGGATTCCTCCTTATTGAAGTCATGATAGGCCCTGAGGGGCGTGTCGATTCCAAAATGATTGGCCAACTTTCTTGTTGTACGTGTGTCCTCACACAGTATCACATCTACAGTCTTGAGTGTTTCAACCGCCCTGTACGTCATGTCTTCCAGGTTGCCGAGCGGCGTCCCCGTGATATAGAGTTGCACATCCATCCCTCCTGATCAATGCCAGCTTTTCCTGCCTGGTCAATTTTTTTATTGCATGCTCCCGCTTCAATGCTTCACCTTTCGTATCATGGCCCTCATGATAAAGGAGTTCCACCGGCCCCCGGCTGCGTGTATACTTGGCGCCCCTTCCACTGTTATGCTTCTCCAGCCGCTTCGATACATCTTTTGCATAACCTGTATAGAGGGTATCATCAGCACATTTCACGATATATACAAAATGCTCACCCATAATAGACCGCCAGCATCTCTTCCGTATAGTTTCCCTGTAAGTCATAAATATAGAGTGGAGGCAGAACGTCTGCATAGGCCTGACTGTTGAATATGGCCTCTATCAGCACGAACAGCGCTGTCCCGGATGTCATGTCGTTATAGACGTACTGCAGGCGCCTGACGCGGAATCCTGCATTGAAGAGTTCATTCACCACTTCCATGCTCCGTTCAGCACGATGGACCATATACAACCTGCCCTTGTTCTTCACCAGAAAACGTGCCGCACCGATGACCCCTTTGAGGTCGATGTGGATTTCATGGCGCGCTATACTGTGCGGTCCTTTGTTCTTCAGCGGCTGATTGTTTGTGAAGTAGGGTGGATTCACTGTAATGACATCAAAGCTGGAATGCTCATACATTTCCCTGACGTTTCTGATGTCTCCCTGGCTCACCCGTACCTGTGATTCCTTGCCATTCATTACGATACTGCGCTCTGCCATATCGACGAGTTCAGGCTGGAGTTCCACCCCTTCAATGGGAAGCGCAGTCCGGTGTGACAGCAGCAGGGGGATGATGCCATTTCCAGAACACAGGTCTATAATGCTGCGGTCCCTCTTCAAAAATCGTGTGAAGTTTGCCAGCAGCAGCGCATCCACTGAAAATGAAAACACCGCCTTGCTCTGGATGATCTTCATCGACTCCCTGAACAGTTCATCCACACGTTCTCCATCTTTTAACATGTCTTCACCCTCAATAAATAAAGCGGCCGAAGCCGCCTAGTTGTTCCTATGCTGAAGGAAGCCCTGGCAGAAGAGACAATCTTCGCCATGCCGGTGTGTGCCGAAATGGATACTGCACACATGGAACCCTTCATCATAAAGGTTATTTAAAGTATTCTGCTTGAATGACTTCGCCTTCTCGGATTCTTCTTTTGCCAGAAGCTGTTCGTAGTTGTCCTTCTCCATCTGCAGGCTTACATTCTCCTCGACGAGGCGCACCGAGAGCTCCTTCAGCGTCTGAAGTTCCTCATACATATGGTTCATATCCGCTTCAAGCTTGCTGATGTGTGTAAACAGTCGTTCGCGATCCATTACTGCACCCCGCCGGCTGCGTTCAGTTCGTCACAGTGATATTCGCGGATATAGTCATCCTTGTACTTCACTTTGACGACCAGATCCAATATGTTCATGCCGATCACAACAGCACGACCATCAGGCGTCTCGATCGTCTGACCGACATCAGGCATCTGCTCGCGTGCATCTTCATAATACTCATCTTCATAATTCAGACAGCACATGAGACGACCGCAGGCCCCTGATATCTTTGTGGGACTCAACGAAAGATCCTGGTTTTTGGCCATCTGGATACTCACCGGAACGAAATCCCCAAGGAATGTCGAGCAGCAGTGTGCGCGTCCACATGGTCCGATGCCGCCGAGATATTTTGCTTCGTCCCGTACCCCGATCTGACGCAGCTCGATGCGCGTCTTGAAGCGCGTCGCCAATACACGCACCAGATTTCTGAAGTCCACCCTTTCATCAGCCGTGAAGTTGAAGATGAGCTTCTTGCGATCCAATGTGTACTTGGCATTGACAAGCTGCATGTCGAGCCCTTCCTTTACAACCGCCTCTTTGCAGAAGCCGAGTGCTTCCTGGGCCAATGACTGGTTGTTATGGAAAGTCTCCACATCTTCTTCTGTCGCCCTGCGGACGAACCGGCCGTCCGGTTCTACAATGTTATCTTTTGGGACATGGTAGTTCGGCTTTACAACGCGCAGCATTTCAATACCGCGTTTTGTCTCCGTGATGATGAAATCATCGCGTTCCACCTTGTCTTCTTTAGCTTCTATATAAATATTATCGAAATAGTCCAATTGGGTAGCAGTGATGAGTTCTATCATAATCATTCAACCTTTCGAGCAGATAACCATACTTTCAAATACGAGCATTGGATGCACATTGGACTGCAGCAGGCGGTTTGCGGTCTGAATTTCCTCCAGCATGTGCGACAGCTTTTCTATACGCTGTCCTGACTTCATATTCTTCACTTCATCCCCAAAGGGTCTGAAATCCTCAAGATCCAGGAGTTCATGCAGACACTGCCTGACGTAGCCGTCGATCATCTGCAGGAGGAGGCCGTAATCCCTCCTGTTCTGGCATAGATCGATCATTGGCTTGATTTCTATCAGTACGAGGGGGTGGTTCCCGAGCCACTTTGCTGAGAACGCCATAGCAGCCTGCCTCAGATCCGAAAATGATGCCTCGAGATCTTTCACATGCTGGGCGTTCAGAGCCAGTACATCTACGGTGGTAAGTTCTGCCTGACTCAATGAATCCAGCATCTTGATCCGATCATTGCGTTCACCTTTTATATGGATGTGCTGTGCCCTCGAGTGGATGGTCGGAAGTATGCTGCTTTTATCTATGGTAAGCAGTATTGCAATCGTCTTGTCCGGGGGATCTTCAAGAAACTTCAAAACGCTGTTTTCTGCCTGAGGTGTGAGCTTTTCGAAGGCTTCGATCACATAAACCTTATAGTCGGATTCTGTGGGCTTGCGGTTCATCCTCCGTACAAGATCCTCTATCGCTTCTTTCTTGATTGTCGTTTCCGAGGTTTCAAGATAGAAATAGTCCGGATGGTTGCCTTCTGATATAAGCCGTGCATGCCTTGGAGTATCTCCAAGGATGTTCAGTGCAAAGTATTCACCATAACGTTTTAAGGTCTCTATTGCATCCCCTTCGAACATATACGTATGACTCAATCTGCCGTTTTCTATAATTCGATTCAATTGATTTTCGACGACGCTGTTTTCTGCCTTCATAGCACTTCACTCTTAAAATCTTTCAAATTGTTCTATAGGCAGTACAAATACTGTTGCGCCGCCCACTTCAACCTCTACAGGATAAGGGATATAGGAGTCAGCGTTTCCTCCCATTGGTGTGACTGGAGCCACTGTCTGCTCCCTGTTGCCACATGTATCATCAATCAGTGTGAGCAATTCGTCCACACGCTCATCTCTGACACCACAAAGGAAGGTTGTGTTTCCCGCCCTCAGAAATCCACCTGTTGTAGCAAGCTTTGTACTCCTGAAGTCTTTTTTAGCCAACCGATCAGCCAGCCTCTGACTGTCATGATCCTGTACAATAGCAATTATCATTTTCATGACTGATTCACCTCTTGATTCAAGTATTGGTTGATTACTTCTATTGCATCTTCCATCACCTTATCCGGTGATTGGCTTGCATCTACTGTCTTAATGCGTTCCGGGAAGTTTTCTGATAATTCATTATAACCCATAACAACATTTTTATGAAAGTCTATTTCTTCGGCATCCAGCCGGTTATGCTCCCGGTTATTGCTGCTGATGCGCTCAAGACCGATTTCAGGATCCAGCTTCAGATAAATGGTCAAATCCGGCATATGGTCTTCTATCGCAAAACGATTGATGGACATTACTGCCTCGGCGCCAATATGCCGTGCATAACCTTGATAGGCAATGGAGCTGTCTATAAAGCGGTCACACAGGACGATCTTGCCTGCTTCCAGTGCAGGAAGGACCTTCTCCATCAGATGTTGGCGTCTGGACGCAGCAAAAAGCAATGCCTCAGTCCTTTCATCCATATCATTCCCTTTGGCCAAAAGGATTTCCCTGATCATTTCGCTGATCCCTATGCCACCAGGTTCACGCGTCATGATCACTTCATGCGATTTGGAAAGATGTTCGAAAATCCGGGCGATGAGCGTCGTCTTTCCCGACCCTTCCGGCCCTTCAAATGTTATGAAATGGCTCATTGGTCACCCTCATTATTATAGTATTGTAAATTATATTTTATACCTTCTATTCTAACATGATTATGAAGATAGTGCTTAATCGATTTGAGGTGGCTTCCTGTGATCACTTCATTTTCATGGACAAGAGGAACACCCGGAGGGTAGGGTACGATGCTTTTTACACATATTCGACCCTTCAATATATCCACCTGCCCATCAACCGGCTCGAGTTCCCTTCCCTTGAACTCCATCTTTTGGATACGTTCGATGAGCAATGAAAATGGATAGCTGTCCCCTTGGTGGAAGAGAGGAAGGCAGAACAGGACTCCTTCATCAGTCACCATCTCCGGATAGATATGAAGGTCAATGAAGCTCGCATGCAGCATGAAAGGACTCATGCCATTGTAATTCAATAGAAGCTTCGCCGGGTCATCCTGTTCCTTAACTTCGATCCCCTTACTTTCCATTGCTTCAATGAGTATCTTTCTTTTTCGGAAGAATTCCCCTGATGTATAGTTCAGATAGAATTCATGCGCCTGCTCCATCGAAAGCAGGAGCAGGTAGGAAGGGCTCGATGTCTCGAAATAATTGATGTATTTCATGATCCTTTCATACAGGGTTTCATCCCTTACAAAGATGACTGAAGACATTGTCAGAGCAGGCAGCATTTTATGATATGACTGGATCGCAATGTCTGAAGCGAATTTCATCGAGGATGAGGGAAAGCTTTCTGCTATATCGAGGTGCGCTCCGTGGGCTTCATCGGTCAATACCAGACTGCCATAGGAATGAATATGATCAATCATACCTTCGATGTCAAAGCATTCTCCATTGTATGTAGGATAAGTGATTATCACTACCTCTCCTGGATGAAATTCAGTCATGCAGACCACACTGCGATCAATCTCTTGAAAAGTGCTTCCTGCAAGATCCAAAGCATGGTAGACGGATTTATGAGCGCCCCTCACAACAATGAAATGGTGATGAGTTCGGGAAAGTGCATAGATGGCAGATATGATGCCATTTGTAGTTCCATTCACCATCAGTTGCGCTTTGTAGCCTTTATATTTCTCTGCAATATTTACATTCAGTCGAGAAAGCACCTCCACAGGATCATGAAGATCATCAAGTCCTTCTATTTCTGTCATATCATAACTCCAGTCCAGTTTCGACAACTGACCGATGGTGTTATTTTTATGTCCAGGTACATGCATTGATATGCTTTCGGCATCAATTTTTTCAGTTATTCTTTCATAAAGTTCCATATATTCACCACTGGTCCATATGTTTTCCTTCAATTATAAGCAAAAGGTGTCCAGAAACACAAAAAAAGGATTCCTATAAAGGAATCCTTTTATGTAATTGCCCGGCGGCGTCCTACTCTCACGGGACGTCAGTCCAACTACCATCGGCGCTGGAGAGCTTAACTGCTGTGTTCGGCATGGGAACAGGTGGGGCCTCTCCGCCATTGCCACCGGACAATATTC